>JAIEOS010000017.1 GCA_019750295.1 Bdellovibrionales bacterium
ATGACGCCGATAGAGTGTGAAGAGATGGTACGAAACGCAGCATGAAATTTATGTCCGTTTTTTCGGGGGAAGATCAGGGAAAAGTGACATCGGTTTTAATAAGGCTATAAATTGTCCAGCTTGAGACCCTGAGAGTTTCTGCCACCTCCTTTACGGTGAGATAAGACTTATCTAACGGCCAGCGTGGCCTACAGTTTTGAGAATTTTGAGTCAAAGTAATCTCCTTTGTTTCTAAGATATTGTCGGCCGTGTTAATTTGCGGCCCTCTGATTTTTGGGTAGGGTTGGTTTAAAAGTTGCGGGTTAAGGCGTTCAAAGAGTTTTCTTAAGTAGATGGTTTCTCTTTTAATTGAGCCAAGAAAATAGACGTACTTATGCTTGGGTAAGAGGGAGCGTCTTAAGCAACGGCTTTGATGAGCCTTAGCCTGTTCTTTAACGGCACTAATGATTTCCCTGGGAATCTTTTCCCAAAGGATTTTGTCTCTAAGGCTCCACTTAGGTCCCCAAAGAATACCCAGTTCTTTTGCATACCGTTTAATTTGCGAAGACTTTCTGAACTGGCGATCTGAAAACCAACCTCTCTTAAGATTTAATGGATCTTGGTATTCGAATCTTGCTCCCGAAGTCTGTCCTAAATAAGTAAAGTTACAGGCTTGATAAATGGTTCCCAGTTCCCGAGCTTCGACATCACTATAGGCTGTAAAGAATCGAAAGCTCGAATGTTTCACCATCCAACGAATTGAAAACATAATAAGAGCTGATGCCAAGTTTTTAGGAGACCAGGAGATACAAGCACCACGGCTAATGAGTTTTTCAAGATGTCTTTGGTCTTTGCCTAAAAGATTTGAGAAGCTATTCGGAGTTGCCATAACCACCACTCCGGCCAACTTGCCTTTATAGGTAGCTATAAATCTATGAGTGGGACGGGTGGGCATTTTACCCAGCCATTCATGCTGATGAATGAATTTTTTAATCAGCTCGCAGGTGGTCTTATCTTCTTTAGGAATAAACTTGAATTCAAAATCTTTGATTCTCAGCTGGCTAGCTTGCTCATGGGTAAGATTAGAGTGTTTTAAATCGTATTTAGTATTTTTTAAGCGAATATCGTATTGCCAACAATGGGGTTTATTGTAGGCATGAACCTGGGGGAATAAGACTATTAAGAGTCCTTTCGTTAAAGTTGAGAATATGCATTTGGTCTTTAGGGCTTAGATATTTAGATTTTCTATAAAAACCTAATGAGTATTAAGATTTAGGGATCAATACAGATTGAGAGCTAGGTTGCATGTCGTAAAGCGGTTGAAACCTCAATAAATGACATTATTTAAGAACTATTTTTTCCTTTCTTAGATTATAAAAAGCCAAAGATGAGTTGCTATCAATCACTTCAGGTAAAGTGGAATAGAAAAATTTTGGCCAGTTTTTAGCCAAAACACTTTCTTCAATTTGCTGAATATGATTTAAAACTTTGCTATCTCTACAAATATAAAGAACTCCACCGATGGTGGGATTGGAATATAGTTTTTCAAAATATTTCCTGTAGCGCTCAGAGAATTTGATCGTGCGCTCATATTCCAAAGCAAACAAGTAAGACTGGTTCTGCTTTCGAATTTTTAAAATCGCGTCAAAGTTATGCAGTTTTAAATCACTTAAAAGCTCATCTTCTGGCAAGTTTATACCACTTCGTAAGACATTCTCAGAGTAGTAAGCCTCCACAGTGTCTAAACTTTCAAGTCTTTGTCGAATGTTCACCAAATCCAGATCATGGAGGATGCTGTTACTTTGCAGTTGTCCTCTCAAAAACGAATTGGGATCTATTCTTATGAAATCACGAAAGCTTTTAAGCGTCAGACTATAGACTAATCTGCCGCACAATTCTTTATTGTAATTCGCATATAAGTATCCAGATTTAATAAGAAGGTTAAGTCTTTTATAGAGCGCTTGATGACTTCTATTGTGATAAATATCTCTCGCAATTTGTGAAGACGTTGCTACTTTGTTTACGAACAAATAGGAAAAAAGTCTTTGCTCAATATCTCTTATGTGAAGAGAACCCTGCCCGTGCCTTGGCAAGGCTCTAGTCACTAGTCTCCACAAAAATATTTTTAAAGGAGTTCTGGTTTAAGGACTTCACATCATTCTTTAAAATAGGTTTAAACAGGAATCGATTTCCATTGGCGAAATCTTCTTTTAATCCATTACAAATGTGCTTGATCCTTTGCTCAGAAATTAGGGGAACTTGCACAGTAAACTGTTCACTTCCAAATTGCCAAATTCCTCGCCCAGGGATCATCGGAAGATCCATTGCGTCCTTACTTCCAAGCACTTGTAAAGATCCTTGGAGTGTATTCATTTTAAAGCACATCCGTGCAGAAATATTCTCTTGAATGACAGTATTGATAGATTCTTTGTTCACCTTTTGTGTAGCCAGGATGAGATGAATGCCAGCGGCTCGTCCTAGGCGGGCGATGGAGTTGGTAAGTCTTTGAGCTTTTTGCGATAGTTCGTAGTCATCATCAAACTTACTTTTATCGGCATAAAGCTCGCTGGCTTCATCAACAGCGATTAATAGGCGATCCATTTGATCTCGTTGAGGCTCAATGTTTTTATACCCTTTGGCTTCCAAATAGTGAAATCGTCTCTCCATTTCTTTACCTACAGTTTGTAGAAAATAAACTGCCTGTTGCAGGTCTTTTGCAATCCATACGTTGGGAGCTTGTTTAAAATCAGCTGCTTCTAGGCCTTTCTTAAGATCGATGAGAAAGATTTGAAGATATGAACTTGATTGCAGTAGTCCTGCAATTGTTTGTTTAAAGAAGACGGATTTTCCTCCTCCCGTACTGCCAGCAATGAGCATGTGGGGAAGATGTTTTAGATCTTGGCTGTGAAGGCAATGGCCTGTATCCCCAACATAAAATTGCTCTTCTTTTAATTTGCTTTCGATTTCATCAAAATGAATTACCTTAGGAATTCTTTTATTTGATAGTCCCAGTTCAATGATTGAGGGGTTTGAACCATTTTTAAGAAATTCAATTGGCTTTTGAAAAACAGCTTCTAATTCATTTCTTTTGTTTTCAAATTGATTAAGGCTTACGGAGTTTCCTTTAAATAAATATTTTTCTTCATCGTCATTAATTTTAAAATAGGATATGAGTTTTGGGGTTTCCCCCAATCCGTTGGTGAGACCAATAGTTTCAAATTGTTTTTGGATCTTTATCTTTTGGCGAATTAGTTTTGATCCAATGCTTATAATGTAAATCCATGAAATGCCTAGAAATAGTCCCCAGTAATGATAGGGCCATGGAATAGAGAATGACCAGGCGATGAATCTTTTATTAAAAACAACCGGCCAAAGCCAATGTAAGAATTTAAGATGAAGGCCTTTTAGCGTGGCCAGCATAGTTATCAAAAATCCACCGGTAAGGATTGCGAAGATTTTTAATAGCAGATGTCTTGGTTTCTTAAAGAACCCGACGAGTCCTTGATAGGTTAGTGCTGAGACTGTTTCTACGAGTTTTATAATTGTGTTTTCGAGATGATGAGATTGTTTATTTTTTACTTTCTTATTATTTTTATTCAATAATGCTCCCTATTGATCGTTATCAGAGAATTTTTAGCTTTTTGAGGCTGGGTTGCACGAGCCCCCTACTAATGTGAATTTTGGCCCATGGACCAGATGGTCCACCTGCGAAGTTTTTATTTAGACTTAATGAAGAAGCCTTAAGTTCAATTAAATAGATTTGGCAAATCTATTAGGTATATATAATATGCTGATATTGCCTTATTAGAGCAATAATGGCATAATAGATATATCTATGAATAGTTTAAAGGGAATAGGCGCTATATCACGAACACAACTCTCAGAGGTTATAAAAGCTTCTAAGGGAGGTATGACTGCTACGATAGTTGCTGCGACTTTAAATGTAACTCGTCAGGAGGCGGGTAGATTGCTATCGCGTTGGGCGAAAGCAGGTTGGTTAAGGCGCGTGAGGCGTGGCTTTTATTTATCTACACCATTGGAGGTTTCCCCAGAGGAGTTGGCGATTGAAAACCCTTGGGCTGTAGTCTCAAAAATATTTGAACCAGGGTACATTGGCGGATTTTCCGCAGTTAAGCATTGGGATTTGTCGGAACAAATTTTTGAAACAACCGTTTTTTGTACCACGAAACAATTTCGAAAGACGGATTTGAATTATTCAGGAATAAAAATCCATTTAAAAACAATAAAAGGATACAAATTATTCGGCACGAAATCTGTATGGTTAGATTCAGTAAAAGTTCTAATCTCAGATCCATCTAAAACAATGGTAGATATTTTGGACGACCCAGGATTGGGTGGCGGGATGAGAGTTGCCAAAGATTTCTTTGAGGCCTATATGGAATCAGAGTATAAGGATGTACCTCTTTTAATCGAGTACGCTCAGAAAATGAATAATAAAACAATATTCAAGCGACTGGGATTTCTCTTGGAAACTATAGGAGAGAAAGATCAGAGTGTGCTAGATAAACTAAGAGATAATATTTCAGCGGGATACTCAAAATTTGATCCAACAATAGAAAATAAGAGAATAATTAAAAAGTGGAATCTTAAAATTCCTGCTTCTTGGGAAAAAGAATATGATCGAAAAAAATGAAGTTCTTAAGCTGGCTCAAGAGTTAGGTCTTTCTCCAGATACAATCGAAAAAGATTACGTCTTGGGTTGGATGCTCCATGGAATATATAATCACCGAGAGCTGGGTAAGAAATGGCTATTTAAGGGTGGAACGAGTCTAAAAAAATGTTTTTTCGAAACCTTTAGATTTTCTGAAGACTTAGATTTTACCCTGACGACATCGTCACATCTGTCGGTAGAATTTCTCAGCAAAGCTTTTAACGAAGTCGCTGATCAACTCTATTCTGATACCGGAATAGAATTTTCGAAAGATAAGTTCAAATTTAAGGTTATTGCGAAAGAAGACGGAAAATTATCAGCGCAAGGAGTGATTCACTACAATGGTCCATTACGGCGTAAAGCAGGTGGTGTAGCCACAATTAAACTGGATCTTACGAATGATGAAATCATTGTTTTGGAATCTCAAAAGAAGAAAGTGGATCATCCTTATTCCGATGAACCAAAGGAAGGAATTTTTTCTCAGTGCTATGCTTTTGAAGAAGTCATTGCTGAGAAAGTAAGGGCCTTAGCCCAAAGAGCAAGACCAAGAGATGTTTATGATGTGGTTCATTTTTTCCGCAACAGGAATATGATTAATAATCCACAACTGGTTTTTAACGTTTTAAAGAAAAAATGCGCTTTTAAAAATATTGATGTTCCTACTTTTGCATTTATTGAAAAACACGAAAAATTACAGGAATTAGAGGGGCAGTGGGTGAATATGCTTGCTCACCAATTACCAAATCTACCTCCGCTTGAATCTTTTTGGAAAGACATAGAGCCCTTCTTTGAATGGCTTTATGGATCACTTCAAGAGGAAAAATTAGTATCTGCTTCAAAGCGTGTTGACGAACAAGTGTTCCAGCTGGGTCGAGTGGCGAATGCGTATAATATAGACTCCGTTCTACAAAGAATCCAATTTGCAGCAGCGAATAGAGTATGTGTTAAGCTTAAGTATAGTGGAAAAGAAAGAACAGTTGAGCCGCTGTCATTTAGACGAGCACAAAACGGCAATCGTTTGTTTTACGGATTTGAGCGTGAGGCAGACCATGCTAAGGCATATTCATTGTCAAAGATTGAGGGCGTACAAGTAACAAATCTGCCTTATTCTGAGAAGTATCCTGTGGAGATCAGTCCAACTGGGACAATTGCAATGCCTCCTGTTCGAAGACGACCAAAATAAAATACAGGAATGGCCGTTTAGTGGCCGATTATTTATAAATATTCAAAAAATACACTAAATCTATTTATCGAAGTATTATTTTAAGACACCTCATCTTGCCTAAAACAATAAGGGATTGCATAATTAAGTAGAGGATATGGCCGTGCTAGGGATTATGATCCTCGCGCGGGTGGACGTTGGACGGCGAAAGATCCGATTAGGTTTGATGGTGGTGATGTAAATCTTTATGGATACGTGTTGCAAGATCCTGTCAATGCCATAGATGAGATTGGAACTGGTCCCATCCTTTGCGGCGCGCTTGAGACTTTGTGGGGTGGAACAGCTGCAGTGATGTTTCAGAGAGATCTTAATAAGATTAGTAAACAGTTTCAAGATTTTAGAAAGAAAATTATGGCGATGGATATTTGCGAGGAAGACAAACTGGAAAAGCTAAATAGGCTTGATCAATGGAAAGTAAAAGAAATAAAGTCATTAGCATTGAGCTATGCAGAGCCGTCTATTGGCGTAACGGCAGCTCTTCTACTGACGTGCTTTTTGCCGACGATTTAGGAGTTTTCATGAAATTTCTTTTAGATTACTATCCCGATAAGAAAAAGCCTCTTAGTTTAAAAGGTTTTTTTAGGGGCTTGGCTTTCGATTTCGGATTTTTTTTATTAATTCTAAACATTTTCTTCTTTATAAATAACGAAATAGCGATTGCTTTGACTCTAGGATCTATATTTGTTGTTGTTTTCTCAATTATCGAAGTCTTTACTTGGGTCGTGGTAAAAATCCAGTCGAGTAAGTGAAAAAACAAAAATTGAGTTTGTGATGGCTAAGGAAAAACACTTTAATATTTCATATAACGTTGGAAATGTTTCTTTATCGTATCACAGACCTTTTCCAAGCTGAGCTGCCTTTTGTGATCGTGGGTGGGGTGGGTACGCCTTGGCTCTTCAAGGTTTAGTGCGTGCTACAGTGGGTGTGGACTTCGTTTTATCGCTCAAGCTTGCCGATTTAGAAAAGGCCGAGAAGTGTTTAGGTCAGTTAGGGCTTCGCTCTCGGCTTCCGATCAGCGCTCGAGATTTCTTTACCATGCGAAAAGAGTATATAGATCAGCGAAATCTCATCGCCTGGTCTTTTGTGGATTACATCAATCCTGCAAATCAGGTGGATATTCTTATCAATAAAAAAAATTCTGACTGAAGGCGGAAAAGATTCGCGTCGCCGGGCGTAGCCTTCCGGTGGCGAGTTTAAAGACTTTAATTGAGCTCGGGGAATATTCTTAAGGCGATCAAACTCAAGGCACGAGCCGACGGGAAAAAGTATCAGTCTTTGATGATTGAGTATCTTCGAAAAGCTTTAAAAGAAAATTAATTGCCGTTGGCCAACCCACCACTTTGTTCCGTTGAAGTGGTGGATTTAAAAACTACTTGCTACTGGCCAAATCGACGATGGCGTTAAAGACCATGGCGTTAGGCTTAGAGTCCTTACTGTCCAAGCAAAAGTATCCGACGCGCTCAAACTGATAGCGCAGCTCGGGCTTGGCCTCATTAAGGCTCCATTCGAGTTTGGCGTTCTTGATGATTTTTAAAGATTCAGGATTCAAATTGTCTTTAAAAGTTTTTCCTTCCGGAACGTTCTCCGGATCTGGCACTTTAAAAAGTCGACCGTAGATGCGAACTTCGGCATCCACGCACTTGCTCGCAGACACCCAGTGCATCATGCCTTTCACCTTGCGACCGTCGGAGGTGGGTTTGCCGCCGAGAGTAGCGACATCGTAATCGCAACGGAGTTCTACAATTTGACCGCTGGCATTTTTAATCACTTCTTTGCACTTGATCACATAGGCATTACGCAAACGCGCTTCTTTGCCGGGAGCTAAACGAAAGAAATCCGCCGGAGGATTTTCCATAAAATCGGCAGCATCGATGTAGACCTCGCGACCGAAATAAATTTTTCGATGACCCATCTCCGGTTTTTTAGGATGCACTTGCGTCTCGATGATTTCTTCTTTCCCTTCGGGATAGTTTTCAATCACCACTTTGATGGGATTTAAAACCGCCATCGCACGGTGAGCGACATTGTCGAGATCGTCACGCACACAGTTTTCTAAAATATCGTACTCAATAATACTCTCCGCTTTGGCGACACCGATGCGTTTTGCAAAAAGTTGGATCGATTCAGGAGTGTAGCCCCGTCGACGAATTCCTGAAATGGTCGGCATCCGGGGATCATCCCAGCCACTGACTAAATTTTCTTTCACTAACTGAAGCAGTTTACGTTTGCTCATCACCAAATAAGTCATGTTCATTCGAGCAAACTCATACTGATGAGGTTCGCCGCCGGTGGGAACGTTTTGTATACACCAGTCATAAAAGGGGCGGTGATCTTGAAATTCCAAAGTGCAAATCGAATGAGTGATGCGCTCGATGGCGTCTGAGAGCGGGTGAGCGTAATCGTACATCGGATAGATGCACCATTTGTCGCCCGTGTTGTGATGACTCACTTTACGAATACGGTAAAGTAAAGGATCACGCATGTTCATGTTCGGCGATTGCATGTCGATTTTGGCGCGTAGGACATGTTGACCTTCTTCGAACTCTCCAGCCTTCATACGACGGAACAGATCTAAGTTTTCTTGCACAGAGCGATCACGGTAGGGACTGTTGCGTCCCGGAGTGGTAAAGTCACCGCGATACTCTCGAAGCTCTTCCTCGTTTAAACTACAGACATAAGCTTTCCCATTTTGAATGAGAAGTTCGGCCCAATCATAAAGTTGTTGGAAATAGTTGGACGCGTAAAAAAGATCGTTCCCCCAATCATAGCCTAACCATTTAACGTCGGCTTTAATCGATTCGACATATTCGACATCTTCCGTCTCGGGATTGGTGTCGTCAAAGCGCAGATGGCAACGTCCATTGTAATCCTGGGCGAGTCCAAAATTCAGACAGATGGACTTGGCGTGACCGAGATGGAGATAGCCATTGGGCTCCGGAGGAAAGCGAGTGACAACTTGGCCTCCATGCTTACCCGATTTGATATCGGTCTCGATAATTTGACGTAAAAAATTAGGTGCTTCGACAGGATTTTTATGATCGTTTTTATGAGGATGAGCCATGGCTAAATATCTGAAATCTAGCCAATTCTGTCAACAGATCGCTTAATTCAAACCACAAAGATGGGGCTGCTGCGGGCAAGAGCCAGTCATTCCGAGGGGGTTTGCAAAGTTTGCGTCACAAACTCGAGCGGAGCGCACATCGGTGATGGGGCCTTGTTGGCCGTTGAGGATGTTTCCGAGTTCATTCTCCGTGAGGGCTTTCGCCAGAGATCGAGACACCACTCGTCCGTCCCCATAGATGATTTTCAACTCCGGTCCCAAAAAACGAATTCCGTGGGAGTAGTCTTCATAGGCAAAATCATGGGGAAGAGCCAGGGGTTGAATGGGCTTGTTCCCGGCCTGCTGCCAGCCATAGATGGCGACCTGCTGAGGCTTTGAATTGAGGCGATTGGTGATCACCACATCTTTTTTATGTCCCGCCACGAGGCCCCAGCGCCCGTCGCGTTGATTTTCGATGGTGTTATTAAAAATATAATAGTTAGGACCTGAGCGCATCGCGCCGGGATACTTATACCAGTCGGTGGGCTGCGGTTTGAGTTTGACCGACGCTTGGTCGTAAATACGATCCACTAAAAATGTTGTCGGCATCACAAAACCGAATTCGCTCGCTAAAAACTGAGCGGCATAATTTGTGAGAGGCATGCGGACGAAATCATTTTCGGTTCCGATCATCAAATAATCGGGCTGCACTTGCAGCTCCAAAACGACATCTGCACCTTGATAGCGAGCCGGGATTCGAAGAGGGGTGAAGGCTTTAAGAACTTCAGGAACATTTCCTTTGAGGACTTCCTTCACCACCGCGAGTTCGCGCTGGACGGATGGATTTTTTAAATAGCTTAAAAATGTTTGTGAAGACCAAGCCTCATTCGTTTGTCGAGGTGGAAATCCACAATGTTGAGCGTGAGCTTGAAAAGAGAGAATAAAGAGCGAATAAAAAGCGGCCAGTCTCAGTAGATTGTTCATGACGAACCTATCGGCAAAGCTGGGTATTTTTATTTCGGCAGATGGCCTAGTTTTTTAGAATGAGATGGAGCTCCTTCGAGCTCAAGTTTATAAGACTCTCTGCCATCCGTTAACGGGATCAACGTTTGACTTTTGACCTCGGCTTAACTGAACGGTGTAGGGGCCAATCTTTTCGATCTCGATACAGTCATCGATGTCATAGAGATCATCGGTGTGAAGTTCGACTAAATCATTTTCTAAATTTTTCTTGGCTTTATTTTTGGCCTCAAGGGGAGACTCCGCGACCAAAAACTTCATGTAGTGCATTTCGCCGAACACTTCTTTTTTATAAGCTCCCAAATTCACAAAATACAGCTTGAGATCATCTTTACTTTTTCTCTGATTATTATTCTGACCTTTACTGACAGTGATATCGTAACCCTCGACGTTCTCGAGGGCCAACCAAGAGTCCACATGCAGGGACTTAGGAGTGCCAAACCAATTTTCTTTTATCTGAGGTATAAGTTCCTCTGATGATTTGCCCACGAGAAACATCACATCGTGGAGCTCTAAGCTGCATCGAGGCGCACGTCCTCCAAGATAGAAGGCAATTAATTTATTCTCTGTGAATGAAAATGGCTGAAGTGTTCCCATGCCCCGCAATCTAGTCAATCGCTCTACCTCTGTCCACTGCAAAAACAGGTGGTCCAATGTCTCGGTAAAATAGACAGGCGCCAGGAGCGGTGCTACATTTAAGAGACTGGGGGGAGTGAAAAGTGCGAGCTCTGTATGGAATCCTAGCGATCTTTTTTTTCACACCGGCAATGGCTCACGCCACGTCCTGCAAACCATTTCGTGTGCATTTGGAGGCGAGGGCACCTGCGGAAGCGCCCCATGTACCCTTTCTCCAAAGTCCGTCTTGGGAAAAAGATCTTGTTCTTAAAATTTCTCGTCTGGAAAAAAAAGTATCCTTCGAAAGCATCTATAACAAATGGCTTGCCAATCATTTGAACGAGCTCACCGAAGAGCAACGCCATCAATGGCTTCAATGTATTTACCATTACGTACAGATGGACACGGATAAAGATGGGATTGCAGATTGGACGGCTGTTGTGGATCAAAAACCTTCGCGGACCATTTATCCTTTAGATCCTGACATGGACGGTGACGGAATACCGAATATTTTCGACTCTCAGCCTCTAGACAAAACCCTTGGAGTCGCGGTGAAAGGCCAAATCCCTAGGCATTTGATTTCTGACGAAAGCGCCGTCGCTCTTTGGCAGAAAAAGCTTTACGATGTTTATGGAATTGTAGCGATCAATCATACGGCAAAGCATTCACCCTATGTTTTGAAAGAACTTTATTTGCTTCTTGAGAAAAGCTTTTCCCGCCAGTTTGTACGCTCATTAAAAGGAATTAAATCTGTTTATGCTTTTGCCAAGCATGATGATGTGTTTGATATCGCCGCGTACCATCACCAGATGCAGGCGATCAGTATTGGTGGACAGGACATCTATCCCGCCGGCATCAGTGACTCGCAAAAGCAGCATCTGTTGTCCACATTGGCTCACGAGATCGGGCACGCGGTCTTACTTCAAAAAATTCCCCCGCGTGAGCTACGCACCATTTGTGAGAAGAACGGTTGGCGCGAGGTGTTTAGTTCGGACCCCACCGAATCTTTTTACGATGAAGCCTTCTTCCGTCGCCATCCCGGATGGGAGTCTAAAGAAAAGGCACATCAGAATTATTTTTTTACTAATTATTCCTACTCCAATGCTCATGAGTGGTTCGCCGATGCGTTTGCAAAATCGATTTTACCATCCATGGCTCAAAAAGAGCGGCCCGGTTCCTTCGAGCGCTGGTTAAAATCCTATCTCAAATAATCCAACATCGCCCCAGGGTGTTGCAGATTGCCTCGGTTTTTTCATCGACGGACCTTTGAGATCCTTTCTAAAGCCTTTGCAGCTTGGCGTGGCTGTTGCTCTATCAGGAAACAACATTCCAATAAGGAGGAACTATGAAGACAAAATTACTATTAACTGGAGCAGCAATGATTTTTACGCTAGGCGTAGCTCATGCCGGTGGCGATAAAGTTGTGACGGGAAGCGCTACTGTCGATTTCGAAAAAGGCAGCGCCACGCTGAGCCCTTCCGAAAAGCAAGAGTTGCGGGATTTGATCACGTCGACAAAAGCGAAAAACAAAATCGATAAAGTGAGTATAGCCGTATGGTCGGATCAAGAACGCCCCGTTCGCGGTGATCTTTCTGCCGCTGATCGCAAGCTTGCGGATCAACGTAAAGAGGCCATCAAGGACGCCATCGAAGGGATCGACGACGACCTTAGTGTCAAAGCCTACAGCATGGCCGAGGGAACCAATTGGTTAGCTCGTACTTTTAACACTCGCGACGCGGAACTTGATTCTGTATTCGCAAAAAAAGACGCAGAGATTCGTCGTGAAGATTTCAAAGTGTTTAAAAACGATGGTGGACCCTCAAAAGCCGTTGTTGTTTTAAAAACGAAAGTTGAAAAACATTAATTCTTTGCTCATTGCGGAAGGGGTTTATCCTCTTCCGCAGAGTTTGTCTCAAATTCGATCGTCTCTCCTAGACAAAAGTGAACTTTAGGCTATCAGTCTTGCCCTAAGTTTTTTATAATCTCAGTGTGCCATTAAAATCGATCTTCTATTCTCTGCTTTTAATTGTAGTTTGCGGCTGTAATTCCTCCGGCGGCACGGCCGATTTTGCACCCGAAGGGGGATTGATTTCCGGTGGCCCCGGTGACTCTGCAGTGCCTATCCCCTCGTCGGGATGTGGGGGCGCAAGTGCGACGGCGGGAACTTATGTACGCACCATCTCTGTGGGCGGAGTTTCTAGAGAGTATCGATTAATCATTCCTACGGGTTACTCTCCATCAACTCAGTATAAACTCATTTTTGGATGGCACGGGTATAGTAACACGGCGATGGCCTTCCAGAATGGGACACTGGTGACGCCGCTTCTTGCCGCCGCCAATTCGCAGGCCATTTTTGTTTTACCTCAGGGAATAGAGACCTTGAGTTTGCCGGTGGGAGCTAGCGGAAAAAATGATATGCTTCCCGGTTGGGATTGGCGCCCCACGGGAAGAGACGTTCTGCTTTTTGATGCGATTTACGAGAGCGTCGCTGACGAACTTTGTGTAGATCTCGCCCAAGTTTATAGCTTTGGGAGATCTATGGGTGGATATATGTCCAATATTTTGGGCTGCGCCCGCGGACACATCTTGCGCGCGATGGCTGACGAAGCTGGCGCAATGCCCGATACTATGCGCCGTTACATTTGCTCTTCCGAAACGATCCCTGTGTGGAAGAATCACAATCAAGATGATACGGAGGTCGGCTATAATTTTCGAGGCGCACCGACATTTTGGCGATGGATCAATGAAAACTCCTGCACGGAAACCAGCACTCCCGTTGGGGGGCGTCCCGAATGCTCCCGCTACTCAAACTGTGGCCCCGGAGGCGAAGTGGTCTTCTGTAATGCGCCCACCGGTGGTCACGCGACACCATCGTTTGCGGGGAGTGAGATCTGGAACTTTTTTAATTCCTTTTAGTGACGGCGCCGAATCCTCCTGATAGATTTTAAAGCCAATGGAAGCACACCTGAGCCTCACCACAACGCTTATTTATATAGCACTCTCTTTCTTTTTGGTTTTTCTTAACGCATTCTTCGTGGCCTCTGAATTTGCTATCGTTAAAGTCCGCCGCACGCGTCTGGAAGAATTAGCCGGGCAGGGAATTGCATCGGCACGGATCTCTATTTTGTGTGTGGATCAGTTAGACGAGTATTTGTCGGCCACTCAATTAGGAATCACCCTGGTGAGTTTAGCTCTCGGTTGGATTGGGGAGGATTCCTTCTTCAATCTGATGGTGATTTTAATTCCTCAGGAGTACCACAGCTTTGAGTTTTTCCATATTGCCGCTACGGCCACCTCATTTTTTATTATCACCTTGATGCATGTGGTACTGGGAGAGTTAGTTCCTAAGAGTATGGCGATTCAGCAAGCCGAGAGAATGACGTTGCTGCTGTCGCCTCCCTTGCGTGTATTTTATAAATTAGCTCAACCACTGATTATGTCCTTTACATGGATCGCCAATGGCATCTTAGCTCTCATCGGTTTTAGGAATTTTGAAGAGGCTCCTGTGAGCGAAGACGAACTCAAATTGATCATGCAGGATTCTAAAGATGATGGAGTGATCTCCGAGAGCGAAGCCCAAATCATCACTAAAGCTTTTAGCTTTTCGGATAAACGGGCCGCCGATATCATGATCCCCGTCGAAAAGATGGACTACTTGTCTTTAGCCCGAACTTTCGAAGAAAACATGGAGCTCACGCAAACCACTCGCCGTACACGATTTCCTCTCACCGAGGATGGGGTCGATGCCATATTAGGATTGGTTCACATTAAAGACATCTATCAAAAAATGGACGAAGACCTTTCAAACAATACGTTTCAAAAAATCATGCGTCCGGTCACCTTCGTAGATCCGGGGATGCCACAAGATCGATTGCTTAAAATCTTTAGAGAGAAACGGGCGCACATGGCCGTGGTTCGCGATTCAAAGTTTAAGGTCCTAGGAGTTGTCACCATGGAAGACATTCTCGAAGAGCTGATTGGTGAAATTCAAGATGAACACGGCAACTAGTATCGATCTTTAGAGGATCTAAAATCGTAATGATAATTTAAACCCCACACTGTGGACTCCCAAGTGACCATGTGAGCGACCGACATCGATATCGAAGATTTGATATTGAGTCGATTCATAAACGTCGCTTGCAATCCCATCGAAAAGGGTTGATTTTCGACTTCGACAACCTCTTTAAAATTCCATTTGGGTTGTTTTAAAGTAAATGGCGCGCTCAATAGAATTTCGGACCTGGCTGTAGTTCTATAGATAATTCCAGGGTTAAAACTTCCGGCATACCAAGATTGTTTTTCGATTTCGTCGGGTATGTCGCCAATTCCTTTGGCTTTATGCGAGCCAAATTGAAGGTTCGCCTCAAAGTGCTGGACCCAGCGCACTTTATAAAATGGCTTATTATAAGCATATCCTAATTTAAAACCTTGAAAGTTCGCATTGATAAATCCGGGCACTCCGAGCGCTGTCACTTCCATTTTTTCTTGCCAGTTGACATAACCTAAAGTGACTTCAGAATACGGTTTGCGAATCGCACTTGTTTTTGTACGAGAGGAGTTCTGAGCCAGGCTGCTGAAGCTGATTGCGATTAAAATTAAAAATAAAAACTTTTGCATCATAAAAATCTTTTTAAAGTGAAATATGCACCTGAGTTAAAAAGGCCCAAACATCCTCAGGCACCAGCGGAGAGTTGACCACTTGTCGCGTATTTTCGACCTCAACTCGGAGTTCTGTTCGTGCCATCGGAAATGCCAAAACGCCAAAGCCTGTCCGGATATTATCCGGGCGCGAGGAAATCATGTCATCCTTGTAGGCCTGACCAGAGACAAATATGTGATAACCCCGTACAACTTTTTGAATTCCCTCGGCAAAGACGTAATAACCGTTGGTGGACTTTTGGGACTTGGGAGTGTCTTTGATGTTTCCGACTTCGAATAAAATAGCTGAGCCATGCCCCAAGCCTAATTTCGAGTGAACTCCTACGCGTTGACCAGCAATGTATTTGTTAGTTCCATAAAGACCCGAAATCCCGAGGCGCCAGGCCGGTTGAATTTCGTACTCGAACATGACGGAGCCTCCTGATTGTCGGACATCACTCTCTTGATAGAGATTTCCCATAAATGCGTGGCCAGACAGTTCCCACTCCGGCCTGACGTAATGAGCGACCACACCATGGGTCTGATCGTTCTGCGCAAGTCCAGTACGGGAGCGACTGTAGGCGGTGTGATTGACGTTTCTGATTCCGTAAACTTTGTCCATCATACCAGCGTAGAGCCAAAGGGATTCTGTGGTTTGATAGCGCACGTAATGCTCTCGAGAAATCATGCTATCAATTTTTGGTGCATTTAGCTGCGATTGGAAACGAAGGGGTTTAGGAACGTAGCCGAAGGAGCTTACAAAAATGAGTTTTTGATTTTTATCAAAAATAATGGCGGCATTGACATCCGCTTGCATAAAAATATTTCGAGATGTGCTGTCTTCGCTTCCTGGATTTAATCGATAGTTTAAGTAGCGCGCTTTGATTCCCGGTCGAAACCACCAGGGTAGATTGTCTGTCTTTCCTAGGAAGCCCGAGGTCTCTCCGAGTTGCTCATCAGTTTTTTTTCCGGCGAAGGCACGGCCCGCAATTTCTGCGGCCCATAGAGCTCGACCATAGTCGTTAATCGGTCCATTTCCGTGGCCATTATAATGACAAGTGAGGCAAGCCGCGTACTTGTATCCGATAAATTCGGGATAGGCCTTCGCAATTTGAGGTAGGAGCAGGATTAAGATGAGACAAGTACGTGTCATTTCATCAAATTGTAGCTAGTATAAGGGTCTATGGACAATAATATTCGCTCGTTTTTAATTTTTATGTTTTTCACATTACAATCCCCAGTGGTTTGGTCGCAGTATGCCGCTGTTGACGTCACTTTAGTTCCTGCGGGAAGTTTCAAAGCAGAAACTAAAAAAGTAACGGGTAAGGCCTATAAATCGGCCACCGGTGTGACGGCGGAAAATATCACTGTCGATTTGGCTTC
The DNA here is from genome assembly GCA_019750295.1 of Bdellovibrionales bacterium. Taxonomy (NCBI): domain Bacteria; kingdom Pseudomonadati; phylum Bdellovibrionota; class Bdellovibrionia; order Bdellovibrionales; species Bdellovibrionales bacterium. The sequence goes on from JAIEOS010000017.1 coordinate 16,570, forward strand.
TCTGACCACTGGAATTTCTTTAAGAGATAAACATCTTAAAGATCGTTTAATGGTCAAAACCTATCCCCAAGCGGTGCTCACAAAGGCCAGCGGACGAAGTGGTAAGGGGAAAGGCATCATCGAAATTAAGGGAAAGAAACAGCCCGTGGCCGGGACTTATAAAATTGTCGGGAACAAACTCGAGGCGGAGTTTAAAATGAATTTGCCAAAGCTGGATATCAAAGATGTCAAATACATGGGTGTTGGTGTCTCGGAAGATGTGACTGTTCGCGTGACGGTCCCCATTGTTGAAAAACAATAGTTGAGATGAACGATTTATGAAGTTGTGGAGTGTTTTACTATTCAGTTTGATTTTTAGCGGATGTTTTCAGACGGAGAATTCGAACTCCGCCGATGACGAATTTTTTAAAGGTTCGCCGGAGTTTGTAGCGGCGAAGATCGTGTTTCGTCGCAATTGCACGACATCGTGCCATCAACACGCTTACGAGCAACAGACCGAGGCTGAGTTGATTGCAGAGGGACTCCTATTGCCCGGAGATGCCGAAGGTTCGAAAATTTACTATCGAATTAAGGGCAGTGAGGGGAGCGGGGGATCTAAGAATATGCCCTCGGATAAATCCATTGATCCTTCCGAAGTGGTCGTGGTCAAAGACTGGATTAATAGCCTCAATCCTTAAGACCAAAGTCGAGGTTGTTTAAGAATAAGACAACGTTTGCCGATATGTCTCATTATGATGACGGCAGCACAGTTAGACTTCCAAGTTCGACCCAATCTCCAGCGCACCTTGCAATATCGTCCGCACATTAAAATGGTTTACCATATGCTACGGATCTGCGCGATTGTTTGGGCGTTTCCACCGTACAGTTACGTCGCTTACCGCGTCGTCGGAGGTGACACTCATAACGCAATTACACTGTTAGCCATGGGATCATTTTTTCCAGCTCTTTTTTTACTGCAAGCTTATTTTTTGATTCGCCCTATGGTTTACACGCGAGTGCACTTGCGTCCAGATGGAATGACTTTAGAGTCCCTCGGAAGCTCCAAGGAAATTTCTTTTGAAAAAGTTAAAAAGATTGAGTTTTCGCACATCTCTTATTTGGGAGGGTGGTTCACGCTGACTCTCAACGGAAGAGAAAAATACAAGATCTCGATGATGCTAGAGAGAAGTGAATATATATTGGAGTCGTTAGCTCATTTGAATCCGAAATTAATTTCTGCCGAAAAATTCATGAGCTATCGCGAAAATGCCATCGTCAATGATCAAGGATGGTCGCGAACTTACGACATGTTCTCTCAATGGAAAAGAATAGTTTCATTTTATCTCACGATAACACTTATAATGGCCGCACCGATCTATGCTTTTGATCCTATGCGCTCCGAAAACCCGATCCAATTGTTTTGGACGATGTTGCTCATAAATATTTGTGTGGGTTTTTGCAAGTGGCAACTCAATCAGGGGTTACAAGCCATGCGAGTGAAAAAAGAAATGCGCATCAATCCGCTCCATACGCGCCGTGATCTCGCCTACGAGAAAAAATCAAATATTTGGTTTTTTAAAGCTCATTTAGCGATTCTTGGGATCATCACCATATCCCTTATTTAGCACCGCCCTAAGTCTAGTTTTTGAGTCTACAAAAACTGCCGAATTTATTTTCAGGCCCTGTCTAAAACGCACTTAATTCGTTATTAAAAATCATCTCTGTACCATTGGATGTCTCCACTTAGGTTTGCTGGACCATGGCCCGATGGGAATGCATGAACTTTTTCAAAACTCTTATTGTATTGTCTTTGGCTCTGGTCGCGTGCTCAAAAAAAGACACGATTTATGGGAATTTTGCGCCGGATCAAGATGGGGTGATCTCCTCCGATATTCCTGAAACCGACGAGTCTTCTCCGGTAGATCCCACCACTCCGAATTTGGTGCTGAATGATAACCTTACGGGCGATGAAAAAAATATCGTTTTGAGCAAGTACGGATCTCGATTCGAAAAATTTAATTTTGTGATCGTTGAAGCGGAGAGCATGAATGTCATGCGCAGTTATCGAGCTCTGCAGCCTCGCCGGTTGGCCTCCGTCACGAAGATTGCAACCTCTGTGGCCGCCTTGGAGAGTGTTAATGGGATCGACTATAACAAGGTCAAATCCATGTTAAAATCGAGCAATAACGGAGAGGCTTCCCGCTATCTTCGTCTTGCGGTCAAAGCCCTTCAGAACTACGTCGTTCCGGGAGCCGGTTACTCGGCGGCATCGAGTTGCCCTGGGGCCGTGGCTAACGAAGCTGTTGCCGCAAACCATGTTCTCAATTATTACAAATCTCGAATTCGTATTATCGATTGGGATGGTGCCGCTTTAAAAGATGGTGCCGGATGCGATTACGGAAACGTCATGTCTCCAGCGCAAGTGGTGACGCTTCTCTCTTACGCCGACAAGAAGGGTCCAGTCTTCGGAGGAATGTCCTACGAAAAATTCCTTTCGATTTCGGGAGTTGACGGAACTTGGGCGAGTCGAAATACAGATCGCAAAGGGCAGGTTCTTGCGAAAACGGGAACCCTCAATCCCAGCGCAAATCTTGCGGGATACTTCTATGCCAAGCGCAATGGTGTCATGCACAAGTACTATTTTGCGATGCTCGTGGAAAAGAATGGTTCTGGAGAGAGTACGATGGCCCGCAATTTTATCGAGGCCATGGTGAGATACTGGATTAACTATTATTCTTCAAAAGAGGGCGAGGCCATCGCTTATTTGGGCGCCCCCTAAGAGAAACTAATCTGGAGTGGCTTCGTCGCTGGAAGGTTCAGCCTCTTCGGTCGGAGCTGGTTGTGCCGCTTCCGAGTCTTCAGCTGGAGCCTCGGGTGCGGTCGCTTCTGCGCCAAACTGGAAAGGGTAAACGAGTTCTACTGCCGATCCTGAAGGGAATTGCCAGCTGTGAACTAAACGCTTGAGGCAAACATTCAAAGCTTTATTGTTGATCGTTGATCTTTTTTTGAGAAAGACCGTTTTATAAGCTTTTCCCTCTTCGTTGATCAAAAATTTAAGTTCCAGTGTTCCGGTCAATTCGGGATTTTTCTCTTTGGCTTTGGCGTAACATTTTTCAATATCCGCTTTATTTTCGGTAAATGGAGCCCGCAATTCGTCATCCGAAACCTCGGGAGTGGACGAACAGCCCATCAAAGATGTTAACGCTGCTAAGACTAAAAGATGAATGAACCTCATAGAACCTCTTCTTTATTTACTTAAAGTGTAGGTTTGCAGGCCTAGGCCGTCAAGCGGGTTTACGTTTTAGTCAGGTAATACTGCAGCTTGGAGTGCTTTAAGAATTACCGGATCGTATTTGTCTTTGATTTTCGTCGTCAAAAACAGCACGGCTTCTTTAGGTGACATCGGTTGATTATAAGAGCGCTGGGTCGTGAGAGCATCAAAAGTGTCGGCGATGGCTACGATGCGAGCCATGGGGTGAATGGACTCACCATCAAGTCCTTGTGGGTAACCGTTTCCGAGAAAGCTTTCGTGATGTTCAAAACAACAGGCCTTGATCGCTTCGGAGACATTGTACTCCGAAAGAATTTTTAAACCGTACTCAGGGTGACGTTTCATTTGAGCCCACTCAGCGTCGTCGAGCGCTCCCTTTTTGCAAATAATTTCAGCAGCGACCCATTTTTTTCCGATATCATGAAATAAAGCTCCGCGACCTAATTCGGTGAGGTCTGCTTCGTTATAGCCCATGAGTTTTCCCATACCCATCGAATACACGCTGACATCCAGAGAATGATTGAATGTATAAAAGTCGTGACTTGAAAGTTGGATCAAATGATCCACACTTTCCGGCGACGACTCCATGAGTTTTACAAACTGACCCATGAGTTCCTTAGAGTCCTCGAGAGCTTCGTTGATGTCTTTCTTTTCGTAAATTTCTTCGATGAGAGCCAGTGAGGTGTCGCGCAAGATGCGCGCTTTAGTAGAGGTTTCTAAGGACGCTTCGTTCATCGAAGAATAAATAAATTTCTTGAAGTCCGGGCGCTGTGCAGAGGGAACAAAAAACTGATCCGATGTATTTAACTTGGAGATTTTTTCGTTGGTGAGCATCTCTCCAATGCGGAGGTAATGAATGTATTTGCCATGCAAATGAATATACAGATCGAAGGGAATCGGTCTGTCCGGCACCAGCGTACCCACTCGAATTTGGAAATAGTTATTTTCTTCCATCAGATTATAGTTTGCCAGCTGATTAGATTCTGTCTATAAAAACAAGCATGGCGTTCAGTGTCGATTCTCAAGTTCAGTACCTCAAAGGGGTTGGACCAAAGTTAGGATCACTCTTAAAAGTGAAAGGGATTTCTACGATTCGCGATTTACTTCAGAACTATCCTCGCGCTTATGAGGATCGCCGAGCGGCCCGAAGTATTTCGTCTTTAAAGGTCGGGGATTATGTGGGACTCGTGGCTCAAGTTGCAAAAGTCAGTGCCATTCCCATGGGCAGAACTGGACGGAAGATTTACGACATCGCCATTCGAGACACCAGCGGCCTCATTCACTGCAAATTTTTTCGAGTGCCCTATAAGGGATACTTCGAGCGCTTCAAGCCAGGAACTGAAGTTCGCGTGATCGGTAAAGTGATCAACTATCGCAATCAATTAGAATTCCATCATCCCGAACTGGCCGAAGTGCGCGTGGATGAGGAAGAAAATCAGGACGAGTTGATCCCAATTTATTCGGAAACGGAAGGACTATCGTCTAAGAAGTTTCACGGAATGGTCCTCGACGCGGTAGAAAAATTAGAAATGCACAAGCGCGATCTTCCAGAGCTGGAAGTGATTCCGCAATGGATCCTAGACCGCCTCGATTTGCCGAGCATGACCCAAGCGATGATGAACTTGCACTTTCCGAGAGAAGGTCATGCTGAAAAGTATTTGAACCGCGAGACTCGATCCCATCGACGAATTATTTTTGAAGAATTTTTTCTTTTAGAAATGCTCCTGGCCTCGCGCAAGCAGGGCGTACAGAACTCAAAAGCGACGCCGATAAAAATTAATCCTCAAATGGATATCGATTTTTTTTCGAAGCTTCCGTTTGATCTCACCAACGCTCAGAAAAAAGTCCTCCAAGAGATTTACAAGGACCTCCAGAATTCTCAACCCATGCAAAGAATGGTGCAAGGGGATGTGGGGAGCGGGAAGACCGTAGTGGCGCTAGCGGCGGCGGCGCAGGTGATTGCCAGTGGGGCACAAGTGGCTTTTATGGCTCCCACCGAAATCTTGGCGCAGCAGCACTACAAGAACGCGAGAAAGTATCTCGATCCGCTGGGAATTCGCACCGAGTTTCTCAGTGGGCAATTAAAATCCGCCGAACGTAAAACGGCGCTGCCGTTGTTGAAAAGCGGCGAAGCTCAATTGGTGATCGGCACTCACGCGTTGATTCAAGAGGGCGTTGATTTTAAAAATTTATCGATGGTCATTGTCGATGAGCAACACCGATTTGGAGTCGAGCAGCGTGGACTACTCAAATCCAAGGGAGTGGCACCTCATTTTTTATTGATGACGGCAACGCCGATTCCACGAAGTTTGGCGATGACGATCTATGGCGATCTAGATACATCCATTATTAACGAGATGCCGGTGGGTCGCATTCCGATTGTGACCCGTGCAACTTATCAGAGCAAACGCCCGCAGGTGACGGGGTTCATTAAAGAGCATCTAGAAAAAGGCCGCCAAGCCTATGTGGTCTACCCTTTGGTGGAGGAGAGCGAAAAGATCGATCTCAAATCCGCCACCACGGAATTCGAAAGACTCAAACTCGAGTTTTCAGATTTTAAAGTGGGCTTACTTCACGGCCGCATGAAGGGCGAAGAAAAAGACGCTGTCATGTTGGAATTTAAAGAGGGAAGATTGGACATTTTAGTTTCGACCACGGTGATCGAAGTGGGTGTGGATGTCCCTAATGCCAATATCATGTGGATCGAACACAGCGAACGATTTGGTCTTTCGCAACTTCATCAACTTCGCGGGCGCGTGGGTCGAGGCGAGCATAAAAGCTACTGCATCATGATGATGGGTCACGCGGTTTCGGAAGAGGCCCGCGAGAGAGTCTCGTTTTTAGAAACCACCAACGACGGATTTAAAATTTCCGAATTCGATCTCGAGCTTCGCGGACCTGGTGAGTTCCTCGGTGTGCGCCAATCGGGAATGCCCGGATTTAAAATGGCCAACCTCGTAAAAGATCTCCCCATCCTCGAGCAAGCCCGCGAGTTCGCGTTTGAACTTTTGCAGAAGGACCCGAACCTCAAACAACTGGCTCATCGCCCGCTCCGAGACCAAGTGGCGCTTCACCAAGCGAACTTGAGTTAGTAGACGTTTTCAAAAATTTTTGTCTATACGCTATTTTAAAAACGTGTTTTTAACAGTAGTTCCATTTTTGTCGAGGTATAAAGCTTCCCAGCCGAAACACTCTTCAGTGTTACACTCTGTGACGTTGATTGCATAACCAGCAATACCGGATTCATCGAAGATCTCCATGATGTCTTGGGGGTCGGCAATGCCAAGTGGGGATTTACTGTTCCAGAATTTTGGGAATTCAAAGTTAACAAATAAGTCAAGAAGCTCGAGCTCGGCTATAACTTCGCTGGGAATTTTATCGATATTAGCTAAGCGAATAATATCCGTATCTCCGTTGGCTTGAACTTCTTCCCAAGTGATGTGGTTTAGATATTGGTCAGCTACTTTCTGCACAAGAGAACTTGCAAAAGACTCAATTGAAAATGAAAAAATGAGGGAAGCTAATAGTAGCTTCAATTGTGTTGGGTTTCCTAGCATACACGCTCCAAAGAAAATGGTTAATTATCCTAAGACCCCGAGCGTAATTTTCAAGCCTCAAAGATACAATAGTCCAAACAAACAGATGATTAAAATTGTAAACATTCTATATTTTTTTAGCATGTAAATGAAAGAGTTTCGATCCGTCAGCCCCTACTAAAAAAACGTCGAAAGCGCTCTCAAATTTTTTTAGAATAAATCCACCGGATTGACGCTCTGCTGGTATCGCTGCGGCAGTGAAATTGAGCTACTCCATTTGTCGAAAGATTCGGTACTCAAAAGCGACAACTGCAATGACCACGGCGATCTCTATCAGTAGAGCCGCAATCCCGTAGGGAGAGAGTCCTGGTAAAAAGAGAACGAGCAGAGCGCTGAGCAAGCAATAGCTTAAATTTAAAGCCATCATCGTTTTCACCATCCAAGGGCGAACAACATTAAAAGCAAAATAGATGACGAGGTCGTAAATCAAAAAGGCGAATGCCGCACCTGCAAGTTTCCATAGTATCCAAGGGTCTATTCCCAACAATGAGGAAAATTGCGGTAACACGAGGCCACTGATGACCATACTCACAAATGCACCAGTAGCGTCCATCAACATCAGAGATCGCGGAGAAATATTATAAAGATTTATCATTTAGAAATTATTCTCCACGAAATACTCCGTGGCCAGTAAGGATTCAAAATGACTAACCTTGTAAAATCCCAATTCATGTTTCAAGAGCTGGGAGTACTAGAACGTCTGATATATCTCAAAATGAAACGATCGCAGACCTCCTGGTAGTTAAGCCAACGCAAGGACTATCCGATCAGAGGTAATGATAAAAAATCGATTTTACAAAATTCATCTTTTCTTTTTTTGTCTTTTTTCCTTTAGCCAGATATGGGCTGGAGTGGATTCTCCGACCATGTCGAGAGCGATCTCCAACGCCGAATGGACCCTTATTAATAACGTCACGGTGAGTCTGGTAGAAAGACGTGCCGATGGGACATACAAGAGTTTTTGCTCGGGGGTCATTATCGGCCCTGGTCAGGTGGCAACGGCAGCTCATTGTCAGATCGATTCACTTCCTATTACAAACCTTTACCTCCGTATTAACGATCCTTCGAGGCCGGGAAGAACAAATCTCTTTAGAGCTAAAAGCTTTGCATCCACCGAGAATAGGGACGGCATCAACGCGGTGGACATGGGCCTCATCAATTTCGACCCACGCGAAAATGGCGCGGGAAAAGTTTTTGCTCAGTCATTGAGAAGAGGGCACAATGGTTGTCTCCGCAACGGCGATTATCTGGCTGCGGGATACGGAGTTAATAACACCGGAGATACCGGTGAGTTTAATATTAACATTTACTCTAAAACGGAACCCGCAGAGGAGCATGATCAGCTGTTCCTTGCGAAGTCCAAGGCTGGTCGAATTTGTAGTGGTGACTCTGGGGGGCCTATATTTTGTCGAGGTGCCGGTGGACCGCAATTCGTCGGTGTCACATCTGCGATTACTGGCAGGGTGAATGCGACGCTAATGCCGGGCCTAGACAGGTCCTATTTCTGTCGACAGTTTAACCTCTCTATCCATCAGAAAATTGAAGAGGGAATGCAAAAGCTATCAGATACTTTTACGGAAGAAGCAGTACTTCCCCGAGAGGATCGTAGCCCCGCACCCGCTAGAAATGCGGAAGCGGTTTCCCACGATTAGTTCATTCTAAAAACCAAATCCATTTCTTAACTCGCCGTCGATACTCATTTGTGATCGGAACTGCCACATCCACCTGAAGGTGTCCTGGCGTCGACACTTTGTAAGATTTACAAAGGACCGCCGTTTTTCGTCCTTATCAATTGATTTAATGTGTCATAAGTGCTAAAACTCTCTCTCGCGTATGTTCCAGGAGGATTCATGATCGTAACTGCCGAATTTACTGTTGGTGATAATGCCGTTTACCCAGGGCATGGAGTTGGAGAAGTCACATCCATCGAAACTAAAGAAATTATGGGCAGTAAGCAGGTTTTCTACTCCATTCGAATCATCGAATCAGGAATGAAGATTATGGTCCCTAAAAATAACGTATCTGCTGTTGGCCTCCGTCCTATCATTTCCAAAACCGAAGCCGGCCGCGTGATCGAAATCCTTAAGCAAAAGAACGTAAAAATCGACAATCAAACATGGAATCGCCGCTATCGCGAATACATGGAAAAAATCAAAACCGGTTCCGTCTACGAAATCGCAGAGGTCCTTCGCGATCTTTTCCTTCTCCGTGTGGATAAAGAATTGAGCTTCGGCGAGCGCAAGATGTTAGACACGGCCCGCAGCCTCCTCTTTAAGGAACTCTCTTTGGCCACCAGCCAAAAAGAACTCTCCGACCAAGAAGAAGTCAAAGCCATCTTCGGCCTCTAAGCCAACAGATCCCAATAAAATCGATCTATCTAAAACAACCCCTGAGAAATCCGGGGTTTTTTTATTCCAAATCGAAACCCGTCTCAAATCAAAATAGCCCGAGTCGGGATGATAGTTTATGGGAGCTTCGTCAGCGGACGCTCGAACCCGAGTTCCGCTTCCCGCGGGGGCGATGGTGCGAAGCCTAATAGATGCTCGCCCCTTGCTGTCTGAGCGGTGAGAGTGTCCGCTGACGAAGCTCCCATAAATTCCCCGTCCCGCGAGAGATGACGCTGCTCTATCTAGACCTTAAAATCCGGGACAATAATTCAAATTCCGTATACGATAGCGAGTCTTTTTATCTATAGGAGAAACCTATGTCTGTAAGAGTCCGATTCGCCCCAAGTCCCACGGGTTATTTGCATGTGGGTGGAGCGCGCACCGCTTTCTTCAATTATCTTTATGCAAAAAAAATGGGTGGCACTTTTATACTTCGGGTCGAGGATACAGATTTAGAACGCAGCACTCGCGAAGCACTTCAAATGCAGATCGACGATTTGATGTGGCTCGATTTAAAGTGGGACGAGGGGGTTGATCCCAAAACTCACGAGAGCTTTGGTCCCCATAAACCGTATAAACAAAGTCAGCGTTTAGAAATCTACAAAAAATATGCGGATCAGCTTTTGGCTGAGGGAAAAGCCTATTACGATTTCCGCACCGACGAAGAGCTCGAGGTTTTAAAAGCCAAGGCGGTGGCCGAGGGCGGTCGTACGCCTCGGCCTGATAAAATCTATTCTGTGGAAGAGGCGCGCCAGAAGATCGCTGCGGGTGAAAAAGCGGCGGTTCGGTTTCGTGTGGATGATATTCGGGACTACAAGCTCCAAGACATTGTTCGCGGCGAGGTGATCTTTCCCTCCGACATGGTGGGAGACTTTGTGGTTCTTCGCTCGAACGGAATGCCGGTTTATAACTTTTGCTGTGTGATTGATGATGCGTTGATGGAAATCACTCATGTGTTCCGCGCGGAAGAGCATTTGAGCAATACTTTACGCCAACACATGATCTACGAGGCCTTAGGTTTTAAAGTTCCTCAGTTTGGTCATTTGTCTTTAGTGCTGGGTGAGGATCGACAAAAATTAAGTAAACGTCATGGAGCGACCAGTTGCCATGAGTACATGGAGCGCGGATATCTTCCTGAGGCGTTACTTAACTTTATTGCGCTCTTAGGTTGGAATCCCGGGAATGATAAAGAGATCTTTACGCGCGACGAATTGATTCAGGCTTTCGATATCACGCGATTAAATCCCGCGGGGGCCGTGTTTGACGAGACCAAACTCAAGTGGATGAATGCGATGCACTTGCGCGCCATGGATCATCAAAAGTTGTGGTCTCTGGTAAAGCCGGTGCTAAAGAAGAATGGAATCGAAACTCCAGATTCACCGGAATGGATCGATCGCGCATTGACGGCTTTTAAAACAGCCATGGAAACTCTCAACGACGCTGTGGAGTTGTGTCGTCCAATCGATGATAGTGGTTTTACAATTCATAGTGAAGCCCAGGAAGTTTTTGGTTGGGAGACATCCAAAAAAGTCTGGGAGGCCTGGAAGGCCGGAGTGGAAGCGGCTCCCGAATACATGACGTCCGAAGAGTTCGATAAATTGCAGAATCAAATTAAAGATCAAACTGGGGTTAAGGGAAAAAATCTGTTTATGCCGATTCGTGTATCGGTGATCGGAAAACCTCATGGGTCCGAATTAAAGACTCTGGTGCCATTGATTCACAAAAAATCTTTACTCACTCGTGTGGAGAAATGTTTAAAGCATGGCTAAAAAACTCTTTAAGCTCAAATCTGACTACAAACCTGCGGGCGATCAGCCTCGTGCGATTGAGCAGTTAGTTGCCAACGCGAAGAAGGGTCAAGAGCATCAAGTCCTATTGGGAGTGACGGGAAGTGGTAAGACCTTCACCATGGCTCACGTGATTAATGAGTTGAATGCACCGGCTCTGGTGCTCGCGCACAACAAGACACTGGCGGCTCAGCTCTACGCCGAATTTAAAGAGCTGTTTCCTGAAAACGCCGTCGAGTATTTTGTCAGCTACTACGATTACTACCAACCCGAGGCGTATTTACCTTCCTCAGATACCTTTATCGAAAAAGATTCTGCGATCAACGAGCAGATCGATCGGATGCGGCACTCGGCGACGCGTTCGCTGTTTGATCGCCGTGATGTGATCATCGTGAGCAGTGTCTCTTGTATTTATGGCTTGGGAAGCCCCGAGGCCTACGAAGGTATGATGATCCATCTTGTGGCTAACGAAAAGATGAAGCGCGACCATTTGTTAAAAGAGCTCGTGCGCATCCAATACCCTCGCAATGATATCGATTTCCATCGAGGAACTTTTCGCGTGCGCGGGGATACGGTCGATATTTTCCCGGCGTACGAAGAAGATAAAGTCGTGCGCGTGGAGTTTTTTGGGGACTTTATCGATAAGTTAACTTGGCTAGATCCTCTCACCGGAGAGATCTTCGACGAGCTTGATAAAATTGCTATTTATCCCGCAAGTCACCACGTGAATACGGAAGAGCGCAAAAAGATTGCGGTGGCGAGTATTCAAGAGGAGTTGCGACAGACCCTGGCGATGATGAGCGAAAACATGAAGCTCCTCGAAGCCAAACGTTTAGAGCAGCGCACGTACTATGATATCGAAATGATCGAAGAGATCGGGTATTGCCAAGGGATCGAGAACTACTCTCGCCATATGACCGGGCGAGCCCCAGGTGAACCTCCTCCGACGTTGCTTGAATATTTTCCTCAGGATTTTATTACTTTTATCGATGAGTCTCATGTCACTATTCCGCAGATCGGTGGGATGTATCGGGGAGATCGTTCGCGCAAATCCACGCTGGTGGAGCATGGGTTCCGTCTACCTTCGGCTTTGGACAATCGGCCTCTGAATTTTCAAGAGTTCGAAAAGATGGTGAATAAGGTGGTCTATGTTTCGGCCACTCCTGGCTCCTATGAACTCGAAAAAAGTGGCGGCTTGATCATTGAACAGATCATTCGTCCCACAGGGCTTGTGGACCCCATGGTGGAGATTCGCCCGGTGAAGCAGCAGGTGCAAGATCTTGTGAAAGAGATCCAGATCCGTATTCCTAAGAAAGAGCGGGTTCTGGTAACCACTCTCACCAAGAAGAGCGCCGAGGATCTTACGGATTACCTCGATGGCATCGGCATCAAAGTTAAATATCTCCATAGTGACATCAAAACAGTGGAACGTATGGATATCATCCGAGATCTGCGTTTGGGTGTTTTTGATGTTTTGATCGGAATCAACCTACTTCGAGAAGGCTTAGATATTCCCGAAGTGTCCTTGGTGGCGATCACCGATGCGGATAAAGAGGGCTTTTTAAGATCCGAACGCTCACTCATTCAAACCATCGGTCGGGCGGCGCGAAACTCCGAAGGGCGTGTGATTCTCTACGCTGATACCATGACTGAGAGTATTCAAAAGGCCCTCAGCGAGACGGATCGACGTCGCACCATTCAACAGGCCTACAATAAAAAACACGGAATCACTCCGACCACGATCAAAAAATCTATTCCTCGAGGGCTGATGGATGTTTACGAAAAAGTGGGAGGCCAAAAGAGTGCCACGCAGATTTCAGAAAAGCTCATGAAGCATCCGGATAAGATTTATCAAGAGATCGATAAGCTTCGCAAAAAGATGAAGACGGCCTCCGCGGACTTGAACTTTGAAGAGGCGGCGAAGTATCGCGATGAAATTCGTCGACTCCAGCTGGTGCAGTTGGAACTTTTCGACACCCCCGAGGGGGCCTCGAGTCTCGAGTGATCTAAGAATGACTTAGATGTGCTCTAAATAATTCTTATACCGTCTCAGAACCGCGCTCTGGCGCGGCTTTCGCGTCAGATGTTTTGTTTAAACCGTAAGCAGTGTTAAAATGGAGATAGCTAAAACTGGACTTGTGCTCACCCGACAAAATGAGACAAGCTAGTTGTAAGCCCGGAGGTGTACTGGCAACAGCCTTTCTTACCCACGAGTTCTTCTGTTAAATACCACTTACGAGCCTTTGCGCATTGTAAGCTGGCAGAAAGCCATGATCTTGTGGTTCCAACAAAAAGTAGAAATCCTCGAAACTCATGGTCATAAGATACGTTCTGTGAGTTCTGAAGTTCAAGCTCCCGCTGTCTTGAAGATGAAGAAGTATGTGAAACCGCGGGTTCATCGCGGAGTTCGTCTCTGCCGCGAGAACATCTTCCTTCGCGACGGGCACTCCTGTCAGTATTGCTCTAAAAAATTAGCCTTAAGAGATCTCACTTTGGATCACGTTTTCCCTTTATCTCGCGGAGGCGGAACGAGCTGGGAGAATCTGGTCTCCGCGTGCCATCCTTGCAATCGTAAAAAGGGCAACCGTACTCCGGATGAAGCTCGAATGCCTTTGCTCAGTCGACCCGAGAGAATGAAGTGGTCGCCCGCGATGGATGTTCAAGTCAAACCTTCGGAGAACGTTGAGCCGGTGTGGATGCCTTACTTGCGGTTGATGTTAGCCACCGGCAGTTAGCTTGGACGACGGAACATCGAGTTCCGCACTGGCACCATCCGCTGAATCGCAAACTTTCGATACCGACCTGTATCTCAATTTGAGTTTTTTCAAAAAAATAATTTCAAATTTTAAAACCTCGTGTGCTAGTATGAAATTCCAAGGAGGTCGAACATGCTTGATAAGCACACAAAATTTCATTTTGTCGCCATTCTTTCGGTTGTGGTTTTGACTTCTTTTCAAGGTTGCCACCCGGGTAAACATGTTTCGTTGAAAGAAACCGTCAAAATCACCCGTTAAGCCACAAACCGCAATAATTCGTCTCGATATGACTCAGTTTTCAAACGATATGAAGCGATGGGGACTCTTCGTCGCTCTTTCGACCTACTTTTCGTAAGTCTTCGCGCAACTGATGGATTTCCTGATGGAGGTGCTGGATCTGTTCGGGACTGACTTCCTTGGGAGTTCTTTGCAGTCCTAAAAAACTAAAGGTCGGAACGTACTTAAGAATTAAAATGATCGCTCCCCACACGAGAGCGTAGACTAAAGAGTCCACGAGGGCGTAGGGAACATATTCTAAAAATTCGCTAAAGCTCATTACCTTTTATTATATAAATAATATGAGCCCTGTCCATTGACTTCGTGAGGGGTGCGCCATAGATAGCGGTGAAAGTCCTAGGAGAGTGATGAAGGCGTGTTCTCAGTGCGGGAATTCATTTGAATGCGGAGCGGGCCAGAGCGCCTGTTGGTGTTTGGCAATGCCTGTGGCCGAAAACATTCCGCTGTCATTGACCGATTGTCTTTGCGAGCCGTGCCTTAAATCCTATATCCCCAATCCGGAAGCCACCGACGGCGACTCCTATTATGATGAGCAAGGGCGCTGGGTGTTTACCGCCCAATACCACCGCAAGCGCGGCTACTGCTGCAAAAACAACTGCAAGCACTGTCCGTATTAAAAGGTACGCCGTTCAATTCCCAGACGCAAAAAGTCACAAAACACCTTTTGTTTTGTGACTTTTTGCGTCTGGGAATTGAACGGCGTACCTTTTACCCCTGGAGTTCTTTGGAGAAGGGGAGGTGGCGGAGTCGCTTTTGGGTCAGTTGGAAAATCGCGTTGGCTACGGCTGGAGCGATGGGGGGGAGTCCGGGTTCGCCGAGTCCCGTCGGCTTCTCATTCGAAGGCACAAACGAAACGTCGACCACCGGCATATCTTGAATCCTCATGACGGGGAAATCGTTAAAGTTCCCGGTGAGGACATGTCCTTTGTCGATTTTAATTTCCTCCATCATAGCTGCGGACAGACCGTAAACAATGGCGCCTTCCACTTGGGTCTTTGCACCCTCGGGGTTCACGACGGTTCCGCAATGAACTGCGCTCCAGATCTTATGGATCCGAGGAACATTGTCCTTTATCGAAACTTCGGCGACATGACCGACCACGCTGTTGAAGGATTCGTGGAGGGCGAGCCCCCACGCTCGACCCGCCGGAGGCTTTTGAGATCCCCATCCTGATTTTTGCTTGAGTAAATCCAATACAGCGAGGTGGCGAGGTTGGTCTTTGAGCAAGGACTGTCGAAGTTCAAGGGGATCGCGCTTCATGGTGTGCGCCAATTCGTCCATCATGGTTTCCATCACGTAAGCCGTGTGAGTGTGACCCACAGATCTCCACCACAATGTGGTGTAGGGAGTGTCGGCAATCACCTGATGACAGCGAAAGTGTGGGAAGGAGTAATGCGTGTCATTCACTCCCTCAATCACTAAGGGATCAACTCCATTTTTAAACATCATTTTTTCAAACGGTGAGCCTTTGGCAATACTTTGACCCACAATGGAGTGGTCCCAGCCCAAAAGCTCATTTTGATCATTAAAACCAACAGTCACGCGGTGATAATTCATCGGACGATAATAGCCACCGCGCATGTCATCTTCGCGCGTCCATACCACTTTCAGAGGTTTTTTTACTTTTTTAGCGAGCCAGCAGGCTTCGGTGACGTAATCCGAAGTCTTGCTCGCGCGACGACCAAAGCTTCCGCCGGCATAAACGGTATTCACTTTGATTTTTTCAGGCGCAAGTCCAAGGATTTGCGATGCGACCATGCGATCGCCCGTCGGCATCTGATGACCCGACCAGAGTTCTGCGGATTGTCCATCGTAATTGATCGTACAGTTCATCGGTTCCATGGCGGCATGAGCGAGAAACGGAAACGTATACTCGGCTTCGATCTTTTGAGTGGCGCCTTTGAGGGCATTGACCGCATCCCCACGATCGGCCACTTTCACTGAAGATTTGCTCTTGCTTTGTTTTTTAAAGTCAGCCATCAAAGAGGTCGAAGAAATTTTGGAGTAGGCTTTATCTTTCCACTGGATTTTTAAAGCATCACGCCCTTTTTTAGCGGAATGAGTGTTGGTGGCAAGAACCGCCACGCCGTTCGGAAGTTCAATAACGTCGACCACACCTTTAATCGCCTTCGCCGCTTTTTTATTATAGGAAGCCGCTTTCGTGAGATTTACGGAAGGCCGAGCGATGACCGCATAAAGCATTCCTGGAATTCGAACATCCATACCAAAAATGGCAGTTCCATTTGATTTTTCGGGAGCGTCGACTCGAAGGGTAGATTTTCCGATAATTTTATAGTCCTTCGCATTTTTCAGAGGAGGATTTTCGGGCACGGGAAGTTTTTGCGCTTCGCCGACCAGTTCACCATAGGAGATTTTCCCTTTTCTGGCGTGGGTGACGTAACCCTTGGATGTTTTTAATTCGTTCACGGAAACGCCCCAGCGGGTGGCGGCCGCCGTCTTTAACATCTCTCTGAGGCTCGCCCCAATCTTGCGATGTTGATCCCACGAAGAGATGAGAGCGGTGGAGCCGCCGGTGAGCTGCATGGGGCCCATCATTGTGTGGTTGTAGACGGGATCGACGCCCGCAGAAACACTACGAACTTTATCCCAATCGCAATCGAGCTCTTCGGCGATGAGCTGAGCCATCGAAGTGTTTACACCTTGACCCATTTCTAATTTATTAATCACAAAGGTCACAGAATTATCAGGGGCGATAACGATAAAAGCATTCGGAAACGGAGGTGCTGTTGGTTTCTGTGCAAAAGCCTTTTGTAAACCCGAGGGAAGATAAAAGGCGACCACCAAACTTCCGGCGGCCACTCCTGAAAGTTCTAAAAATCGGCGACGAGAAAGATCTATGGTTTCCATCGATGACCTCACGCTAAATCTTTCGCAGCCTGATGAACGGCGGCGCGAATTCTTTGATAAGTTCCACAGCGGCAAATATGTCCACCGAGGGCATTATCGATATCGCTATCCGAAGGATTTTTATTTTCGCGTAAGAGCGCCACCGCGGTCATCACTTGACCACTTTGGCAGTAACCGCATTGGGGCACGTGATGATCGACCCACGCCTTTTGAACCGCTTTCGAAACTTTATCTCCTAGGCCCTCAATCGTAGTGATTTGTTTTCCCTCGGCCGCGGAGACGGGGAAAGAGCACGAACGCACAGGTTGACCATCGACATGTAAGGTGCAAGCTCCACAAAGAGCCATTCCGCACCCATACTTCGTTCCTGTGTAATTGAGTTCATCACGAATAACCCAGAGGAGCGGCATATCGCCATCCACGTCTACCGTGACTTTCTTTCCATTCACTGTCAGTTCCATAAAATCCTCCGTGAGATTTGCCGTTCAAAATTGCCTTTAAAGAATGGTAATAGAGAAAAAAAGAGCTGGAAACTAAATAGTTGATCACCGTCAGTTGCGATGCGAGAGAAATTTGCCCCGCCCATGCCCATAATGGCGGCACTTTTACTTTTCCAAACGAAGCGAGAGCCCTCTCGCGTCGGAATAGGGTTTGCACATCCCAATTGATATTGGAGGAGACATGGAAAAAAAAGACACCCCATCAATGACAGACATTTGGGCTCAAGAAAAAAAATCAACTTACGGCAGTGAGGAGCCAAGGCAGTACGAGGCTCAACCGGCAGCGACTCCGGGACGCCCTTACAAAAAGGAATTTGATCCTTCGGTGCCTCAGGAATTTGATTCTGCCAAAGAAGCGAACTTCAATAGTCCCGAAGTCGAGCAAAAGTATGACTTGGGCTATGGAAATTCTTTCGAGCTAGGGAGCGATCAGGTTCATCCTGACCGCCCCGACGAAATTATCGAAAAACCGGGTGATCGACCCATGGAAAGTCGCGTTTAGCGATTTTGCACGTTGATCGAAGAGGCGCTGCTGGCGAGAGCTCTCTGAGCTTTCGTCTTTTTCGCTGTTTTAGCGAGAGTCACTCGTTTTTCGATCGAGCAGAACACTTTGTTTCCCGCGATATATCCATTCTTACACCGCATCGACCAATACTTCTTTTGCGCTAAGGCTCTATTATCGGACTTCGCTAAAGTTTTAATTTCCGCACGGAGTTTAGATTTTTTCACCGGCGAAGCTGGAGCGGCCGCCACAGTTTTGTTCTTAAGTGGAGCTGACGGCGAAGAATCAAAATTGACCGTGACTCTCTGCGGGACGGGTTTGACTTTTTTTGAGTTGATCTTTTTTGCGGATTTGGGTTTCTCAACCACTGTCTCAGCCTGAACCTGTGTTGAGATGAGAAAACTGCTGACAAATAGGGGGGCTAGTAAAAACTTAATCACTTTTCGACTCCTTGAAAGTGTTTTATTGTTCTGCCAGTAAGAGAGTTCAATTCGGATGCCAGGCCTAGTCGATGGAGTGTTAAGGAAAGTTTAAAAAACTGTCTAAAATAAAATTTCGCAAACTTTCTTTACAGAGAATCATCAACGAGTTACGGTGCCCAAATGGCACCCCTTTTTGAGTCGAAGAGATTTTAAATGCGCATATCACTTTTTGTTTTGATTTTTTGTTTTCAAATTCTTGGGGCGGCACATTCGAAGTCCTCCTACTCCTTTCCAAAGGATTTTTTATGGGGAGTTGCGACGGCACCCGCTCATGTCGAGGACGCAGCGGACGACACTTGGATTGATTTTGCGGAGACGGGCGGAGTTGCTGCCGCACCCAAAGAGATCAATCCGTACGAGAGACTTAAGTTTTGGACAGAGCCGGAGGTCGAGATTGATCTCGCGGCGAAGACGGGGGCGGGGATTTATAGATTGGGTGTGGACTGGCAGAGGCTTGTGCCGCAAAGACCGGGCTCCATGAATTGCGGCGGAGTTTGTCCTGCAACGATTCAAAACAAAGAAGCTCTTGTTCAGTATAAAAAAATTCTTGATCTCATTCGCGCTCGAAACATGAAAGTGATGGTGACTTTGTTTCATCACTCTTCGCCAAAGTGGTTCAAAGAGACGGGCGGTTGGCAGAATCCCGAGACCGTCGAGCTCTTTCGTATATTCGCTTTAGATGTGATGCGGGAGTTGGCGCCGCAGGTGGATTACTGGATCACCTTTAACGAACCCACGATATTTGGTCTACTCACCTACGTGACGGGATTGTGGCCCTACGGCGAAAAAGGGGGAGCACTCGCCTTTCTCAATTTAGGATTTTATAAAGGAAAGTATGCACGAGCGATGTCTTATATGGCGGAAGCTCATCGACAAGTTTACCGCCAGGCCACGACCTCCAAAATGCAAATTGGCGTGGCCCATCACTTTTCATATCTCATCAATTCGCAAAATCAAACCAATCTGATCACGCGCATCGCTGATTATTTTTGGACGTGGAGTTTCTTAGATAAAATTAAAAACGAAATGAATTTTATCGGCATGAATTATTACGGAGCCGAATTTGTACAAGGTTTTTCGGCGACGGTTCGAGAAGATCAAGAGTACTCGGAGGCGGGGAGAGCTATTGCACCGGAGGGTCTCTACCATCTTTTGAAGAGAACTTATGATCGTTATGCCATTCCCATTTTTATCACCGAAAATGGAGTGGCAGATGCCACTGACATCTTAAGACCCAGCTACATTCTTGAACACCTTACGGCTCTCCACTCGGCTCTCTCGGAGAGGGTCCCCGTGCTCGGTTATATCTTTTGGACCGTTTCTGACAATTGGGAATGGGCGGATGGGTATTGCCCTAAGTTTGGATTGGTCGATGTGGATCGCCGACAGAATCTGAAGCGAACGCCTCGAGGATCGTACTTTCTCTTCCAAAAAATCATTCAAGAGAATTCTTTCGAAGAGAGCGATCGCGAGAAGGCTTGGTCGACGGTGACGTCACATCAAGGTCAACCTCGACCCTTCTGCCGAGCCGAGGATGGGCTGGGGTCTCACAGCGAACCCATAAGCAGGCCCATTAAAAGTAAAGATTGGCGCTTTAAACTGTAAAGCGGAATCGATGGTTTTAAGCTTTTGGTTTTCTCAATTTTTCAAGGGTCGCAAGTAGAGTGCGTCGATCTACGGGCTTAGTGATGTGATCGTCAAACCCGTTTTCTAAACAGCGGCGTCGATCTTCCATCATGGCGTGGGCGGTTAGAGCAATGACCGGCAACTTGTAATTTTGCTTTCGCAACTCCTGAATCGCTTGGTAGCCGTCCATGACGGGCATTTGGAGATCCATAAGAACGACGTCGTATTGACCCGATAGCGTCTTTGAAACCGCTTCTCGCCCGTTGGTCGCCGTCTCCACATGCGCGTGGGCTAAATTCAGAAAAGTTTTAATCAAAAGAATATTCTCCGGGCTGTCGTCGACGACGAGGACTTTGAGGTCTTTGAGTTCAATCGTTTCTAGGTCTGCGCCGGCGCCAGAGGTGAACGCTTCGGAGGGAAAAGCGTCAAATGCGCCGCTAGAAAGTCCTGGATCAATCGTAATGACAAATGTGCTCCCAACGGTAAAGGTACTTTCTTTAAGAACAATGTCTCCTCCTAAAGAGTTCGCCAACTTTTTTGAGAGGATGAGACCTAATCCGGTTCCGCCAAAGCGTCGAGTCGTGGAGACATCGGCTTGGGAGAAGGGCGAAAAAAGCTTGGAGATCTGTTCGGGCTTAATTCCTTCGCCCGTGTCCTGAACGATAAACATCAGTTGAGCTTGGCGATTCTCGTCGGTTTGCATTTTGATGGTGACATCGACGCGGCCTTTTTTTGTAAACTTAATCGCGTTACCGATAATATTCATGAGGATCTGCCGAAGACGAACAGGATCAGTCTTAATCGTGCTTGGTAAAGGTCCCTCAGGATTTATATTAAGCACAATATTTTTTTTGACGGCCTCGCGGTGATGGAGAGAGAGTTCGGCGATCAGTTCGTTTACTTTGACGTCGATTTTTTCGACCTCGAGCTTACCGGCCTCCACTTTAGATAGATCGAGGATGTCGTTAATGATATTTGAAAGAAGCGTACCGTTACGTTTAATCACCTCAATACTATGAGCCCTCTCCTCGGGAGTGGTGTCGTCACCCATAAGGAGTTCCGAAAAACCGAGTACGGCGCCGAGGGGAGTTCGAATCTCGTGACTCATGTTCGCAAGGAAAGCACTTTTAGTGCGGTTGGCGACCTCGGCCGCGTCTCTCGCATTTTTAAGTTCGGATTCAATCTCTTTGTGTTTCGTAATATCAGTCGCGACAAAGACAAAACCGGTGACTTGGTTTTGAGCATCAAACTCGGGGACGTAAGTCACACTGAAGGTGGCCTCCTCGCTGGTTCCGTCGAGGCTTCTCGAAGTTCGTTCGTAATTGACAACCTTGCCGCTGAGGACGCTGCGAACGTAGTCTGTCACGAGTTGGTAGCGATCCTGCCCGAAAACTTCGAGGAGGGTGTGGCCCACGATGTCTTCCTGTTTGAGGGAAAACCATTTGCAGAGCATCTCGTTCGCGAAGGTGAACCTTTCTTTGGTATCGACCTGTCCCACAAGCACCGGTAAGGCGTTGGTGATGGAGCGAAGTTGTATTTCTCGTTGTTGGAGGGCTTGAGTGCGGCTTTCGATGCGATTCTCAAGATCTTCATTGAGTTTGAGCATTCGGGATTCAGCTTCCTTGAGTGCGGTGATATCGCGTATGACCTCGGAGAATCCAGTGAGACGCTTTTCGGAATCGTACACCGGGGTAATGATGACATTCGCCAAAAAAGTGCTCTTGTCCTTCCGAATACGAAGGCCTTCGGCTTCGAAGTGACCTTGAGCTTGAGCCAAGCGAAGTTCCTCGGAAGGAAAGTTGATGGCGAGATCCTCTGGCGTATAAAAAAGCGAAAAATGTTTCCCGAGCACTTCTCGTTGGGTGTAGCCCGTGAGCTTTTCCGCACCCGTATTCCAGCTCGTAATATTTCCGTGAGGATCTAGCAGAATAATCGCGTAATCTTTAACGGCCTCGATCAGTAATCGATAGCGCTCTTCACTGGCGACCAAGACCTCTTGAGATTCCTTCCGGGCTCGAGAAATGATGCGATGACCGATAGAACCTATCAACGCCAGTCCTAAAATCAGTAGAGTCGATACAATCACCATCATCGTTAGATTTTCAGTCACGAGAAGATCTTCCTGACCGATTTGATGAGAGCCCGCATGATAAAACGTCGCCGCAAACATTCCGGTGTAGTGCATTCCGGCGATGGCGAAGCCCATAGCTGTGCTCGCAACGGTCATCGGAAGTAATCGATCGGATTTGTCTCTCAGTTCCACAAGAATCTTTAGGGCCGCAAACGCCGCTCCCAGTGCGATCAACACAGAAAGGACGATGAGGAAAATGTTCCATTTCACGATGGCATCCATACGCATCGAATACATTCCAATATAGTGCATGCCTGCGATTCCGGCGGCCATCACAACGCCACCTGCGATGATGGAGGTGAGAGGGACGATGGGCTGACTGACGATAAAGAGTGCCAGTGCCGATGCGCCCACTGCGACCACGATGGAAAGGATCATGAGGGGAATGTCGTAGGCCATGGCCATACCTGGCATTTCAAAGGCGAGCATTCCTACAAAATGCATACTCCAAATTCCCACACCCATCGCCAGGGCTCCGCACGTGAGCCATGTGACCCGAGCTCGGCCGCGCGAGTGAGTCACGCTATGAGCTAAATTGAGCGCCACATAGGAAGCGAAGATGGCTACAAAGACAGAAAGAACAACGAGGAGGGGATTGAAGCGCGTTTCCATTAACATGATCCCGCTAGGCTAACATGGGCGGTGGGTCGAGGGAAACGGGATTCTCTCCAGAGCTCGCGACGATGTGCTTAAAAATGATGCTTAAGGTGGTCAAAGCTTGCTTTATACAGCCGAAAATGTGAGAAAAATCCTTCAGCCATTCACAAGGCCCCGGTGGCGAAATTGGTAGACGCACAGGACTTAAAATCCTGAGCTTCGTGCAAACGGGCGTGCCGGTTCAAGTCCGGCCCGGGGCACCACTAGTTTTTTCAGGTACTTAGCTTATCACCCGCAAGCGGACACTCGAACCAAGAAAATAGAATGAAATTTGATGGTTACGAATCCGCACCCAAGAAGACTCGAACTTATATCAATGTTTTTCTAGCCCGCTTAGCTCATCAAGCAAAACTTTTCGGCGTTCATGAGCAAGTTGTTGCAACCGCCCGCGCAGGACTTGAACCAATCGCACTTTTTGTTTCCCTTTTTGATCGAGCCGCATGAGTTCTTGAAAGAAATCGACGATCTCAAGAAATTCATCGTCGGTGAACCCCAGATCACGATGATTTTTTGGTTTGCTCGATTCCTCGTTGTTCACCAGAAACAACTGAACTTCCATTTACGGAAATGTACAGCTAGTTTTCAGTAGATGACTCGCGAGATAAATTTGAAGGAAAACAAAATTCACTGCATTCCCATCCAGTTCGGGTAACTAAAAACGAGGGATTTTATTTCAGTAGTTCGTCGATCTGTTTTTCTAACGAGAGAAGCTCTGCCCCTGGTGTGGTAGAAAAGCCTCGAAGAATTTCTGTGGCCTCAGTCCTGTTCGAAAGTTTTGAGAGGTTCCTGAAATAGGCTGTTGCAGAATATCTTCGCCCAACTTTATTGCTGTCCTCGTACAGGGATTTCCAGAGATCAAAAAGTTCGCCTCCGCTGGCCTTCATGATTTTTTCAGCAAGATTCTCCAAATAGGCACCGCAATCGTAATGAACCCGCAGGTACGGGTTTGGCTGATCGTCGTTTGGCCAATTCAGCATGAGCTGAATCGCCTCCGATAGAGGCTTCTCACCCAGGGTGGCAATACACTTTGCTCGGTATCCCTGGTTAATCTTTTCGAACTGTGCGGTTTTAATAAGATGCAGGGCTCTTAAAGCCCGGAGCTGCATGGACTCCGCATTTCCTTCCCACGTCCAATACGAAGTTGAGCTGTCTTCATACTGTATTGCATTCCACATATGCGCTGATTCGTGAGCGGCCACCTAGGCGACAGGCTCAAAATCTTCAGGCTGCTGGCCCTTATTCAGATAGCCGCTTCCAAAAATTCGCATCAGGAACATCCCAGGTAGCGCATCACCACTTGCTCCGTGCTCGTATCCGGGGGTGGCGGGTATGTGTCTGACGAAAATGACCGGAGTGAAATCAAGATCGCCAAATCTCTGCCTATAAAAATCAAGGATTCCTGAGAGATTCTTGGAGAGATACTTGGTGATTTTTGATGGCAGGCAGCGATCAAAGAGAAAGTTAAACCCGTTAATCTTTCTGAGCCGCTCACGTCCAAAATAAACATATACGCCGCGTGCTCCAGCGGGACTGACTAAATACAGCGCGGAATCGCTTTCACGATTGAGGAGTACGAGTCGCTCACTGGAATGAGGCACAAACGTAAATTCTAGGTTCGCTTGACGCTGCTCAACGGCGCCGTTCTTTTTGATCCACACGGAGATTGCGAAGTGCTCAGAAAAAACAGCTCGAGACTGACCCTGGAATTTCTGAATGAACTGATAGCCATATCGGTCTGAATTGTTTGAATCAAAAGGGATCAATAGATTTGCCAGCCTGAATTCATGCGCTTCATTTACGCCGCGAACGATATCAACTTTGTCTCCGGCAAATTTAATATCTGCTTCTCCGATTGAATTGGGAAGCACGTTCCACTGGGTAGAACGGAATCCACCGTCCTGTCGCACGAACGCAAAGGCATAGACCGATTGCGGGAATTCGTAGCGCAGAGTCCAATTTGGGTAGTTTGTGTTATGGTCCAATACCACCCTTACGGAAATCGGCTCCTGCGCCATTGCCACATTGGCGCCGCCGAGGAGTAGTAAAAGTATGAGAACAGTTGCGATTTTCACAATGATCTCACTAGCACCTTGTTGCTTCACCTGTCCATGAATCGAATCTTTGAAGCCAGGCTTGCATGTATTTGCGAGATGGCTTGCTGCTGAGCACGAAGCTTGACCGCCGAATTTTGATTTTTTCCATCCAAAAGGATCAAATTGTTTTCGTCCGTGAGCATGGGCCGTACAATATAGCGGCTGATGAACCTGTTTTTAAATGACGCTTATAGTAATCTCGGGCAGCCTGGTAGCTCGTCGGGCTCATAAGCCCAACGAATATTTGGTACTTTGTACAGCTGTTTATGCCTTTAGAACTGGTGGAGAACAAGTTCTCAAACTTCAAATTTGTTTTCCACTCAAAAACTAAATATGACTGAAATTAACTGTTTAGAAGTGTAAAATTCTCTAAAATCGCGGTTCGAAGGTCGCCCGCTAGTGGGCACCACACTCCGCGGTATTCTGAATACCGTATACAGAATACTGAATTCCGTAGAGAATTTTGGTTCGAGAGCCTTAAAAACAATAGCCTAATTTCTTTAGTAGCTGTAATAGCTTCTCATATGAAGTTTGAGTGGCTCTTTTTAGTAGCATTTCTTCTTTCTTGTTCAACCAGACCGACGGAGCCTATTGATCCACCGCTTAAATCTATTTCAATTGGTAATCTGAAAAATATAATCTTTGATAGTCATGTGGGTCGTCCGCAATATGAAACTGATGCGGTTCATTCGTTTAAGTGTTCTACAGGTTCTGGTGCTACAGCCCTTACATCGACCTCGAGTGAAAAAGATTATGTGGATTTCTTTTGTTCCAAGTATCGAGCATATATTCCGTATGTTGAAGCTCTGTTTGAGAATAGGATCTTATTCGCTACTCAAAAAAAATATGCTGAAATACAAATTCTTTGGGGAGATGCAATTTACCAAACTAGCCCTGATGTTTACGTGATCAGAAAATCCCACCCAATCGACGCCAATGTCATTTTTCATGAACTTGGCCATAGGCTGTCTTGGTTGTTGGTGAACGACTTGAATATCCCTCTAGACGAGACTGGCTTTTTGAATATCGGTTTAATAGATTACCTTGCAGCGTCCGTTGCAAATGACCCGGTACTTGCAAAAAGCTTTGCGCCACCTATCTTCGTTAGAGATATACGTCTGAAGAAAAGATATCCCAATGACCTTGCATATTTTAGCGACTTGAGCAAAAAATTTTACTCTACTTACGCAAAAGATTTCAATCTCAACCCTTATCACAAAACTTTTTATGACATGTTCATAAAAATGGCTAGCGAAAATGAAAAGTTGATTGAAGGACACACTTCAGGAATGATTATTTCGCATCTTCTTTGGGACTTGAGAGAAAAGTACGGGGCTGACAAAATGGATAAAATTGTCGCCAAGTCCATACTTCGCTTGAAAGATCTGCCGAGCTTTAGAAAGATGTATTTAAGAAATCTCTCGGAAAAAGAATTTTCAGAAAAGAAAATACAATGGTTTGATTTCTTGGCTTCGCTGGCAGTTACCATCAAGGAAACCGAGAGCTGCAACTCCGTATTAAAAACAAGTGAGGATGCTGGATTTAAGATGGTTTCTAAATTGAACTTTAAGTGCGATTAAAATTCCAACTCGCAGGTGCAGTTCGAGTTTGCCCGGCCAGGGGTTGCGATAAATCGCCAACGTTTGCCTCATATCGAATTTAAGCACAAAGCTCCAAGATGGCGGTTCGATAATCGTCAAGCAAGGGGCACCAAATTTCGCTTGCGCGAAATTTAAGACAGTATTCAGAATACCGGTACCTGTATTCTGAATACAGGGATTGCTACAGTTTACTGTTTCCGATTTCTGTGATTTTCGATTGAATAAGTTTATAGATGCTCGCTCCTAAATGATCTGCCGTTGTCAGCACTTTTTCGTCTTCAATTTTCGCCATCTTAAAAATTGTCTGACATTCTTTGAGTGAAGCGTAAGCTGTTTGGTAGAATCTGCGCTTTTCCTTCGGAGAAGGCTTGGCATTTCCCTCCGAGAGATTGAGTGGGATGGACGCTGCCGCCCGAATCACTTGATCGCGTAGGTGTCCAGTTATTTTAAGATGCTCAACAATGTTATAAAATTCCACAGCCAGATCTAACGTTCTAAATGTTTTCATAATCAACTCCTTTATTTTGTGAGCTTGCAATACCAATGCTCTCAAAAAAAGGAGGTCCGATATTCAACAGCGCGAATAATCCGATTACCGAATTATATTTTCTGAACCGTAAAATGGTTTTTCTTTTTAATCAATTTCCAACCAGGATTGAGCTTTAACTCCCACTCTGTTCCTCTTGCTGTTGTTTCCGTAAACTCCGTGGGTGGGCTTACCGTGACGGATACTATTCTGTTATTCTTCTTCAAATAGGCCCCGTCAGTCACAACCAGTGTACCCCAGACATCGCGAAGATCATAAGTGACATAAATGATTTCGCTTTTACTGACAGATAGTATTCCGTAAGGATTAAACATTCCCATTGGCTTTTGAAGACGAATCCTCAATTTTGAGTTTTTATTTATTTTTTTTAAATATTTTGAAATTTTCTCTTTAGTTTCAACAGCTCTTTGATGTTCAAACTGAATGATGTTTGAATTTTCATATTGTTGCAAAATAGACGCACTCAGCGACTTTCCATCTTGAGGCATTGTAATTTTAAACAACTCCTCGGAAGTTTTTGCAAAACTCCTATTTTTAGAAAATTGCGATTTCCAATTTATGTCCTCGGCATCAAAGAGAAGTCCATAAAGTGGTCCTGAATAATAAGCAGATGATCTCGCGAGACTGAAAACCTCTGGAATAGCCTCGAGCCTTTTTTGAAGATAATCGATTGTTTCTAGCGATGAAGATCCTCGCAACTTCGTCCCTGTGTATTCCGCTAAACCTTCATTGATCTCTAGCGCCTCTTCATTCTTCTTCGCATCTGGAAATAAAGAAAATCTTTTGTTTCGTAAATGGAGAGCCACCTGGAGATGTTCTTTTCTACGACTTTCATCAGTCAAAGCTTTGAGCAAAGCATTCCACTCTAAACGGATTAGAACTCGAGCCTGCTCCTGGTCCAAGTGATCGTTAAACGCGCCATCCATCGGAAATCCGATTTCTGCTTGAACAGAATGAAAGGCCTCATGAAACATCAACTGCTCTCTTAGAATTTTATCTTCGGGCAGTGGCCATAAAACCATTGACCAGGAACGCCCTCCCCAATGGATGGACGTGTTGGCATAAATGGGATCTCCATAATAAGTGCCTGCGTACATGTCTCCGACTTTATTAAATTGGCCCTTAGGATCCTGTTCGCTGCTAACAGCTTGCAATTTCTCACGGTCCACAATGATCATTGGTACGCAAAGGGACCGCCCCCAAGTCGTCGCTCCCTCTTTAGCGCAATTTATTTTGTAGTCACGTAGATATTGTATCGCCAAGGTTTCGAAATTAGATCGAGTAGATTCATTCGAACTTGTTGCACACCCAACTAGGCTGAAAAGTAAAAGAAACATCATTATTTTCATATTTTGCTTATATGTCGATTGCCCTTTTAAGCCACCAAAATAATCGGATTAGTTCGAGTTTGCCCAACCTCCGGCGGCGCGTAAAACAGCCAGATTAAATTTAAACACAAAGCTCCAAGATGGCGGATCGATAATCGTCAAGCAAGGGGCACCAAAATTAAAACCTCAGGAACTCCAGTAGTTTTGCAGATAAACCAGGAAGAGGGTTCCGAGTTTGTTTTAAGAAATGATCTTGGAATTGGTTAAGTCTGGAAAATAAATGACGGATCGATTGTTTTTACCGGTATCAATTTCGAATTCAATATTCCATTTCGAAGATTCTGATTTCTTAATTTTCAGAGCATCTGTCTTAGGCAAGAGCTCCAATAAGGAGGGTGAAGCCACGTAATCTTGGGGAGTCGAAATCGTAATTTTATCGATCTCTTCCAACCCTAGATCTGATTGCAGACGTCCTCTTTTTTCATGTGTCCATTCTGCAGGTGATACGACTGAAATTGCTTTGAAGATCATTGGGTGGATTGGATTTTTACTATCCTCAGTAACTCTAATTGATTTCCCTGTCGGCAAATAGGTTGGCTTAAAATCCCAATGTGGTGTTTCAATTTCGATATTGCTTTCAGTATTTCGATACGCGATTCCAAATGGACACGTCGAGCTTGTCATCCATTTTGATCTTTCATACAAGCCCGTGGCTTTGATTTGTTCAGAAAGAATTTCGCTTTCATCTTCTAGCCAGATGAATTCCAAAAACATGTTGTTAAAAGCATAACAAGAGTTAGCAGTGCCTTGCCCTAAATGTCGTCTTGTGTAAGTTTCAGTGAGTCCTAGTGTCTTTAAAGTTTGTAAAGTGTCTGATTCTTTCCGAATAAACATAAAAATGTGATCAATAAAAATCATAAGACCCCAAATTAGAATACGTTTTTAAAATAGGTGAGGCAAGCGATTCGAAACTCCTCCAATTGGTCGCACCATTCTATCCATTTCAGTTCTAGATTTCTGTGCCTGCGTTAGTTATTCATTCGTATGGGCGCCCTCCTTATTTTCTCGGTTTTGTTGGTTTCTACGAGCTTTAATCACTTGTAAAAATTAAAAAAAAGCGTGCCGAGGGATTAAGAACTCGCGGTAAGTAATTCACATCTGAGTGTTGGGATCGTGTTAGAAATGCGTAGAGAGCTATCCTAAGCTAAAAACATATGATAACCCGCTCAATACAGGAGGTTTTATATGATCAAATCTATCTTCGTCTCTTTGGTGCTATTTTCGGCCAGCGCTCAGGCTTATGACTCAAAACCCATTCCAATCGGCTTTAAAAGCTGCGATTTTATCGCAGATCGCCAATTGGTGGCTCTCGACTTCTCCAGCTCCAACGTTGCGATTGTTTCCGCCAATGGCAAATCAACCCCCACTGTGGTGGTTAATGGTGAAGCGATCGGTATTCCCTATGGCTACGAGTGCGACGATGCCGAATTCTGCACTGAAGATGTGCGATTTGAATTGGTTGCAGTGGGAGAAACATTCCTTCAAGTGAATTATGGTAAGAGCGGTGCGTGGATCAAAGGAACCCTCAATGGGCAATCCGTTTCGGCGACTGCAGGGCTCTGCCGTTATTGAGCGCGTCTCGGGTCGTCGGCACTAACTAAATAGAGGGCCAATGTCTGGCCCTTTCTTTTAACAATGTCGAAGTGCCGGTCCGTAGGCAAATAACAATTATTTATTTTAGATTATTGTTTGAGAGGAGCGAGAGATGCATCTTTGCATGAGTTCGCTTCCGTTGCGGGGACGAAGTCATAGAGATAAACGATAGCTTGGCCATTAAGAGCATTGTAACTACCGATGTCTAAATATCTGTAGGATCTGACCAATCGAGTATGGATACTTTTATCAGAGGTTGTACATTTCCGTACTAAATCTCCAGGGGAGGATGCTGAAACTTGGAGAGCTTGGGAAATCTGAGGAAGGCCATTGATCCAGGTTCCGTAATTTTCTGTAACCACGCACGTCGCTTCACAATAAATACCTCCTGCAAAGGCGTTAGGGCTTACGACGATCACTAAAAACAAAGCTCCAAAAAGACTTTTCATTTTTCTCTCCATCTCTATCTCGGTCGGTAAGACCTATTCGGGCGGAAAACTAGCAGGCAGGTACGGATCGCGCAAATTAAAAGAAACCGGCCTCGGTTACTCATATAAATATAACTATTTATGGAAAAATTACCACACTCATGTGTTGCGGAAGAGAGCCGATAGGGCTACGACAGCTCGTTCGCGTTATTTTTGAATGTAGTCGAAGACGATTCCTCTTCCGGATTTGACTTTCCCCTTTGAGATTTTACTGATGCTTCGGTTATCTTTCTCTATTAATCGAATCAGTTCGGGGATCTTTTTCGCCTCAGATTGCGGGTCGTATTTGGCGCTCCATAAAACCATCTCGAAGAGTAGGGGAATGAGATCGAGTCCTTTTTGAGTGAGCCGGAATATGTCGGTTCGCGCGTCGTCTTGGTTTTCTGATTTTTCGAGGATGCCTGAGTCTATCAGCATTTCGAGTCTTGAGGCCAGCAGGTTCGTGGCAAATCCTTCCTCGGACTTTAGGAATTCGCCATAGGATTTCTTTCCCCTAAAAACGATGTCACGAAGAATGAGGAGCGTCCATTTGTCACCAAAGAGTTCGAGCCCAAAATTCACTGGGCAGTGAGATCTTAATTTGCGCCTCTTCATTCCCTGATTAAAACATTTCACTTGAAAAAATCAAGTGAAATGTTAGGTTCCCCAAAAACCAAGTTACAAGGAGTCTATCGTGCCCAATATCATTCATCGAGTCGGAATCAAATCGGAACTCAATCACGTATTCCAAGCCATCAGCTCTATCGAGGGTCTATCCCATTGGTGGACTAAAAATACGAAGGGTGTTTCCGAGGAAAACGGCGAAATCGTATTCACCTTTAAGGAAGACTCCGGGGTTGTCCTGGGCGAAATGAAGATGAAAGTGGTTCAACGTCTTCCGAATGAAAGAATGGAATGGATTTGTTTGGCGGGGCCTGAGGACTGGGTTGGAACTTCGTTCACCTTTGATCTAAAAAAAGAAAATGAGTTTACAATTCTCAACTTTGGACATCGAAATTGGGCGCAAGAGACCGAATCCATGGCCCATTGTAATATGAAGTGGGGAACCTTTCTTTTAAGTTTAAAAAACTATGTGGAGACAGGAAAAGGCCGACCGTCCCCCGAGGACATCAAAATTGATAATTGGAATTAGTTTCAAAGTTTGAGATCATAGAGCTTTTCAGAGAGGACGTAATATGGAGACTCGCGAAGCTGTTAGTGAGCTTGATGAGAAGTGGGCTGATGTGATCGAGGCTTTGGATCGACCACCGTCGGTGAGGAGTCGAGCTTGGATATTGTTGACGATGATTTCGGCTCTGGTCTTTTTTGTGGCTGACAATCAAAAATATTCCACAGAGCTTGCCTTTATTGTCTTGCTGGTGGTTGCTATTCATGAACTTGGTCATTATCTCGTCATGCGATGGTACGGTATGTCTGATGCCACGGTTTTTTTTGTCCCTTTTATTGGTGCAGGGGTGTGGTCAAAAAAACTGTTGGGCGCACAGGGCTTAAAGTTGGTTTATATTTCCATGGCAGGGCCAGTTCCTGGGATTATCATTGGCACGGTACTTTATATGTTCTCGACCAATATTCCTTTATTCAGAGTTGCGGGGCTCAATTTTTTATTCATCAACGGAATCAATCTCCTTCCCTTTCTCCTTCTGGATGGGGCAAAGATTTTTAAGGGGTTATTTTTTCTGAGATGGCCTTGGGGCTTATTATTTTTTCAGCTTCTAACCCTGCTTGTTGTTTATTTTTTCATCGGAAGATGGGCCGTACTTTTTGTGCCTATGGTTGCGCTTTCTCACCGGATATCATCTTCTGCAATGGAAATCGTCGAGATGTTGAGGGAACGTTACCCTTCAAAAGACTGGGTTCACCGTTCGTTGACGCGACAAGAGTGGATTGAAATTCTGGAATTCATTTCGCCGGGGTATCGCAAGAGAGGTGATCGTCGTAAGCTCCTCCCTGTGATGGAAGAGGTTCGGGAGATTTTAAAGGTCGAAAGACCTCCATTAGGTAAAACTCTACTCCTGTTTGGTGTTTATCTCCTCGCACTCGCGATCGTGCTCGGCATTTTTCTCAACGAGCCTCAGGTTCTCGCGGCTCTCTGAAAACGCTGGTTTTGAAACGGATCTAAGTTATCCTTAGGTCTTGAATGCTGTCGTTTTGGACCAAGAATCTGTAAGTGATGGTAATGGGGCTTCCTGGAAAACTCCCTGTGACTCTCGATTGAAGAAGAAAATGATCTCCCTCTTGTGTGAGGTTCAGTGGTTCTGACTGAAACTGATACTGCCTTCTCGTCCTTTTAAACCATTCTTCAATCTCGCTGTGGCTCTTTATACTTTTGCGTTCGTCCAGCACGGTTGCTGTTTTGGAAAAGCACGAGATGAATTGGGGGAGGTCTGAGGCATTCGAAGCCTCTACGTAAGTTTTGAGCACCGGTGGGAGTTTAATTTTCATATTTGTCCTTCGAGCTCATGTTATTTAAATTGTGGGAACGGTGCCGCCATCGATAATGTAGTCCTGACCAGTGATAGCGGAGGCGCGTTTTGAGCATAAGAAGGCGATGAGCTCCGCCACTTCTTCGGGTAGGGTAGGGCGGCCGAGGGGGATTCCGCCAAGGCCATTCATCACCTCTTGTATGGCTTCGTCGATGGAAATGTTTTTTGTGGCGGAGATTCTCTCCATCAGCGCCCGGGAGGATTCTGTAGAGACCCATCCGGGGGAGACGTTGTTCACGCGAATTCCGTTGGGGCTGATTTCCTTAGAAAGACACTTGCTATAGTTTGTGAGTGCGGCTTTCGCCGCGGCGTAGGCCATGGTCGATTCATGCAACGGAAGTGTTCGCTGAATACTAGAGACGTGGATAATCGACCCGGATTTTTTCTCGAGCATTTTGGGAATGAGTAATCGATTTAAGCGAACGGCGGCGTAAAGATTAAGGTCGAAAGCTTTTTGCCATTCCTCTTCCGTTTGCGCAAGAAATCCTCCACCCGGGGAATTGGAGCCGCCCGCAACATGAATGATAACGTCAATCCCTTTCCAAAGGGATTGGGCTTCGTTTGCGACCTTGAGAGCGCCATCGCTGGTGGAGAGATCGGCCGCAACAAAATGCACTCCCTCGGGGAGATCCTGTGGGGTCGTGCGAGCGGTGGTCACGACCTGCGCGCCAGAACTGATAAAGCGTTGAACTGTTGCGGCGCCTTGTCCCTTGGTCCCGCCGGTGACGAGAACTCGTTGTCCTTGGAATTCGTTATTTGTTGTTGCAAGTGAGTGATACATGGTGGATCTCCTTAATATTATTTTTAATACAAAAATGTATTAAAAACAACTGCAGATTCGAGTGTTCTTATAAGTTATCGATATAGTTATCCAAATGGGTGTTGATTTAATGCATAAATGTATTAAAATAGGATTTATGAAAACTAAAAAGGGTGAAAAAGAAAAACTGAGACAAACTATATTAGAGAAAGCCATTGCCTATTTTAAAAAAAATGGGGCGGGCGGGACAGGAACTGAGTCCGTCATGAAGCACATGGGGCTCACTCGGGGGGCTCTATATAGCCATTTCAAATCCAAAGAGGACTTGTTTGCCACCGCTGTTGCGGAGGATCTTAAAAAGTTAGAGGAGTCTTTAGAGCTGAGGTTTTTGAAAGAACCCACATCAGCGTTAGAAAATATTATTAAGGATCATCTTTCAGAAAAGAACTTAACTGATGTCGGAAACAGTTGCGCCTTTACATCTTTGAGTAGTGAGATGCAGAGATGCAAAGCTTCGCACCGGGCACTGTACGAGGCCTCAATGCTTCGCATTTATAAAATGTTTGCGGAAGCTTTAAGTCGACACTTTCCTAAGGATAATCCCCAACAAAGCCTTACAAAGGCTTACAATCTCTACTCGGGGCTCGTGGGAACCCTCACCATGGCACGAACCATAAAGGATCCTGTCCGCGCCCGAGAAATACTTCGCTCGGGACGGGAGCATCTTGTCGATTCTTTTTCACCTTGAGAATTACATGGTGTCCCACGTACCAAGATCTAAGACTCAAGGATGAGGTAGACTTCGTTGTCGTGCTTAAAAACAGTTTACTCAACCTCGTTAATTGAATAGAACAGCGGATCAAACTTAGGAGTTAATGTGAAGTGGACTCGTATCCTGGCTACGGCGATCATCGTATTTCAAAGTTTATCGGCAAGTGCTTATGTTTTACCCGCGTCGGCGGTGAACGAAGACGTCAAAATGCAAGAGTTGAGGAGTGGCATTGAGAACAAATCCAAGACACGCCCTCGACGCTGATTCTCCCAGTTGGATCCGCAATCGACTCACGAGCAATTTACGAGTTCCCAAGCCGCATTGGATTGGACGCAAAAAGTCTCGTCCACATTGATTGCAAATCTGCAGGCAAAAAAATTCGACGTTTTGCCTCTCTCAGATGATCGCTATGGGACGCTCCAGGAGTACGTTGATCAACTCTGGTTGGCGTTTCAGACTTTGTTCCCGAAGTACACTCAGGGCCTCAATACTCCGCCGGTTGTACTTGTGGACTCCGAAGTGATGAATGCTTTTGTCCCTAAGTACATTCTCAAGGACAATAAAATTGCTCATACCATCGTTGTATTTACTGCGTTGTTAGATCAAGCGGGAGGTGTCAGTCAGAAGAACTTACTGACGGGAGTTCTCGCTCACGAATTGGCCCATTCCGTATTTAGACATGCTCTGGATGAATATCAACAGCACGTCACCAAGTTTTACGACGCTCAAGTGTCTCAGATCGGGTACGAAGTACCTAATGATGCTCTTCTTAACGCCAGTCTTGGCGAGTGGAAGACCGGGGCTTCCTTTGTTGGGGATTTTACAAATGAAGAATTTAAGAATCTGCCCTCGCAAGGCGTAGCGAAACCGATTTTGATGAGAGTTTGGACGGAGATTAATAGTGGCGAGTTTGATTTGAGTCAGAGCTGTTGGGACGCTCGCGATGCGATGGATATTTGGTTGAGCTATCAAAGATTTTCAGATTTTGCGAGCCAGTATTCTCTCCTTGATGTTGATAAAAATGCTTTAGCCTCCGCCAGCGAGTCTGTTCTCACCGCGTCGGACGCCTGCCTTCAGGGGAAGTCTCCTCATTTTCTGGAGACTCTCTCTAAAACCTTGGGTGTCCCTAAAGAAACTCTCGCGCTGAACCCGGGTATTGCGGAAATGGATCAAACGTTTTCGGCGGCTCCGTCGGTCACCAGCGGTCTTCAGGCGATTGTGGCTCCAGTTCGCCAATCGATGAGGGAGGTCGAAGCTCGTTATAACTTCGCCTCGTTAGGATACTTCACCCATGAGGAGCACGCCGATGATGTTTCCGTCATCGTGCACCGGTATTTAAATTGGAATTTTTCTTCGCTACCTGATTTTTTTAAGATGTTGATGCCGCCGAAGGATTTAGAGCGCTGTAATGCTTTGATCGCGAAACAAAAAACTCCTCCGACAGGATCTTTTTCCGATCCACATAGGGCCACTTGCTTTCGAATAGACCACCTTTACAAATTGAACTCGCTGATTCCAAAAGATGTCATCGGGTTTGCAAATGAATACGTCACTAAGACTATGGAAGATTAATATGCATAAAATGATCTTTTTATTATTTTTATTAGGCTCTGCGGGATGTACTTCTTACGGTCCGATGTTTGCGACCGGGCATCCTCTTCCCAAAGATCGAAAAATGGGTCAGTCTTGCCGGTCTTGGGTGCTCCATAAAACTTTACCCTTCGCTTGGGGCCGAAATGATATCATGGAGGCGGCAACTCAAGGAAATATCCAGGAGATCGCCGTGGTCGACAAATCGACCCTCTCTTATCTTCTCTACGGAACAGAGTGCACTTTGGTCTACGGCAGATAACCGATAACAAAAGTTCGCAATACCGACTTGTCAAAGGCCAATGAGTTCACACAATGATAAGATCATAGTGCAATCCACGAAAGGTGATTTATGAAATCCACTCCCAATGCTCAGCTCCTAAAGCCCATTCAAATCGGCGATCTCAAGCTTCCTCACCGCATTTTTATGGCCCCACTGACACGATCTCGATCTCTTAAAGAAGGTCACACGCAAACACCTCTCCATGCCCTGTATTATTCTCAGAGGGCTTCGGCGGGACTCATCATTTCGGAGGCGACGCAGATCAGTCAACAAGGGCAAGGCTATGCGTGGACGCCCGGGATTTACACCGACAAACAGGTGGAAGGTTGGAAGTTGGTGACCGATGCTATTCATAATGCCGGGGGACGTATATTTGTTCAGCTTTGGCATGTGGGTGCCGTTTCTCATAATGTTTTTCAGCCTGAAGGAAAAAATCCTGTGTCATCGAGCGAGTGGACTCCAAAGGGTCAAGCGTTTGTCGGCGACTATCATCCTCAAGGACCCGTGGTGCCTCACCCCAAGGCCGATGCGCTGACAAAATCCCAGATCAAAAAGATTATCGAAGATTACAAGCATGCGGCTCGCTGTGCGAAAGAGGCTCACTTTGATGGCGTTGAGCTCCACGCAGCGAATGGATATTTGATTGATCAGTTTTTGCGAGACTCCGTGAATCGACGTGACGATGAATACGGCGGCTCCATTGAAAATCGCATTCGTTTCCTGAATGAAGTGGTCGATGCTTTGTGCGAAGTTCTACCTCCTTCGAGAATTGGTGTCCGATTAACTCCGATGGGAGGACCTGGCGGTAGCTTCGATAGTCATCCGAAAGCGGTATACACGGCCGCGGCGAAATCTCTCGCGGGTCGAGGATTAGCTTATCTTCACGTGGTGCGCGCCAATGATCACGGAGGAAACGCGAAGGATCTAGAGCAGGGGGATAGTGTGATCGCAGAGATGAGAAAAGCGTTTGATGGCCCTTTGATCGCCAATGCAGACTTTACTCCCGAGGAGGCCGACCGGTGGATTGCTGAAGGCTATGCAGATGCGGTGGCCTTTGGACGTTTATTTATTGCGAATCCTGATTTACCAGAGCGGATTGCTCAAAACGGTCCTTACAATGAAGCGAATGGGACCACTTTTTATGGGGGAACCCACGTGGGCTACACAGACTATGAAAGTTTAAAGAAAACCAAAGACGCGTTATAGTTTTGCAAGGAATGAAGCTGGGCTCGGAGCGAGAGCCCAGGCGTTCGTTAGGGTTTAATGATTCTTAGAAATTGTGAAAAAGGGATGCGCGACCGAAGGCTCTCTTTCATGATTGACCCCAAGGCGATCGGAGCGAAGATCATCATCCTCCAAGCGACTTCAAACAGTTCTGTAAATGTAAATTCCAATCCACGAAATAGTTTGAACATATGAGCCGCCGAAAATAGCCCAAGAACACCCCCGCTCATGAGTGCTACGGGCCACCATTTGAAAACCACAGACACGACGATGGCCAGCTGGAGCGAGAGATAGATATAATGATTCCATCGCAGAGCTTTCATGTTTTTCTCCTCGTACATGCGAGGGTGTTTCCGCCAAAGTTTGACTTTAAGACCGGCTCCTTTGGCCTCGTGAAGAATTCTCCAGCTTGCCTGCGGACCCACCGGGTGAACGACCACGCAGGCCGGTTCGCTGATAATTTTTTTATCTAAATCAAGAACGGTCCAAGCCAAATCGGTATCCTCGAGAAACCAAGGGAAATTTTCGGAGTCAAAACCCTTTGAGAGTTCGGTAAAAACACTTTTGCGATAAAAAATATTGCAGGTCTGATACCCTCCAAAGACGGAAAGTTGCTGCATCCCTTTCCAGGTCAATGTTTTTGGACTGTCTTCGGGAGTGACCGTGAGGCCCTCGATTCCCAGCGCTTCTTTGTTGTGCACGTGCTGTGAGGCCGCTGTCAGCCAGTAGGGAGTGGGAATGCAATCGTCATCGGTAAAGGCGATCCAAGACCCCTGCGCGATTTTTGCGCCATAATTTCG
The DNA here is from genome assembly GCA_019750295.1 of Bdellovibrionales bacterium. Taxonomy (NCBI): domain Bacteria; kingdom Pseudomonadati; phylum Bdellovibrionota; class Bdellovibrionia; order Bdellovibrionales; species Bdellovibrionales bacterium. Next base: position 55,031 of record JAIEOS010000017.1, read on the forward strand.
TTTAAAAGAAACATTTCTCCCGTGCCAGACATCTTCTTCGGGTGTCAGAAATTTTAAATGCAACGAAGACTTGTAGGACTTAAGCCAGTCGAAGGACAGATCGTTGGGACTCAATATGATGATTACCTCGAACTGCTGCTTATTCATGCTTTGGAGTTCCAAACCCGCTACGGCGCGCTTTAAAGATTCCGGTCGGTTGTGGCTGGGGATCACTACAGAAAAAGTCGGCTGCGTCATAAATCAATTAGAACCGAAGAAAATGGATTGCTCAATACTAATCCCATCGTTCGAATTAAAAAAATGACCCATAGGTTTTTTACAGGATGAACCATAATTTTCAATTCCGTGACGATGGATTGAAAACGAGCGCGCCGTACTCCATACCTAAGATGGCTTCCGGAGGGGTCCGGAAGAAAAAATGGGGTTTTATTTTCACTTTAATTCATCTGTTATTTTATCCACTCCTCATTTGGAGTGCTCCAGCGACCATCAACAATGGCGGTCTTTATTCCGGAGACAAACTCTATGTGGATGGGCGCCGCTATCCGACGCAATATCTGATGCATCCTCAGCCGCTCGAGGAGGAGATGACTTACGAGAAGCTGAAGCAGCTCATTGTTGATCAAGGAATCGATGACATTGCCGATCTGATCAAGGCACTCCCGTGGCAAATGCGAGAGAACAATTATGTGGTCATGTACCGAAGCCGTAGCCTTCAGCACGCATCGATCACTCAGCCTCGGATTTTAAGTTACACACCGACGGCGCGTTTGATTCTTTCATTTAATAGTGGTGACCGCATCATCAGTGGGAAAAGTCATGACGCCTACAATGCCATCGAGGTGATTCAATTCCGCGATGAGACGTCTCGTTTTGAGTTCCGCGAAATAAAGTTTGGTCAAGGAGGTCCAACGTTTTCGACCGCAAATCCCACGAAATGTATGACTTGCCATCAGAATGAAAATCGTTCGGGCGTGGATATGCGACCCAACTGGGAGCCCTATAATATTTGGCCGGGCGCTATCGGAGCCAAGGATGGGGGCATCGCGCCGGGACCGATTCAACCGGATCATCGCTACAGACCTTACGATAAAGAGTTTTTGGCGGAGCAAGCTCAAGAAGAGAGCATCATTAAAACGTTTCAAGAGGTCGCGCTCCATCATCCGCGTTACCGACATCTTGGCTCCCTGAATTTAAATGGGCCAGTGGCGTTGAGTGAACTGCTGGCGATTTTAAACTTTCAACGCGTGATTCGACTGATGAAGGACACCGGAGAGCATTTTGAAAAAAGCAGCGAGTCTCTGGCGCTCCTCGGGGAGTGCAGTGCTTTTATCAGTGGAGACATGTTTGAATTTTATAGGAAACGAAGCCCTGCGAACAAATACTTCTCCTACAGTCCGGTATCGTTGAGCGACACTTTGACTTTTATGTTCGAAGGCGTCGGGATCGACACCACCGACTGGTCTATGGACTTCGGCACCAAAGGGCGTTTTGCTTTATTCGAAAGATTCGGAACTCCCTCCCACAATCATCATATATTTAAATATGCGTGGGCCGTGAGTCACAAAGACAAAACTCCAGAGGATTGCGATTCTTTAAAATTAAAAGCGGAGAGTCAGTGGGTGGCGTATAAACCCACACTTTCGACTTTTGTGCCGAGACGGGATTTGATGGAGCCCGGGTTTACACTCCCGCAAATTTTTTCCTCCTGCAGGAACTGCCACAACAGTTATGACGGGATCGCCCCGGAGATCGATTTTGAAAATCGCCAATGGTTAACGCTGGCTCTTCGTCAGAAATCGCAGACCTCCGGTCGCACCTTGGCTGACGAGATCCTTTATCGCACTAGTGACATGGCCACAAACGGAGAGCAAATGCCTCCGCAAAAGCGTCTTTCGGCTCGGAGTCGAGAGTTGATTTCCGATTACATCCAGTCCCTGACTGAATAAAAAAAGCCAGGCTTTTGACAGCCTGGCTTTAAGAAGGAGTGGGTTTCGGGTTCTTAAAACTTATCGACTTTTAATCGTTACGTTAGGAGTGTACGTCTTTGGAGCCTTGCTTCTAAGATAAGAAGAGATCTCGACATCGTGAGACGTTAACGGCTTACCGTCTTGGATACAGTAGTAAACCTCAACGGAGGAACTCGCTCCACCGGCGCTGCCCGTTAAGTGGACCGCGTTCGTCGAACTGCTGTAAGCGTTGGTGACGTAAGCGCCATCCACTTTTACCGAGATCGTCGAAGAATTTACGTCTTTATACTTTAAGTTAAAATCGTAGCGCAAATCGAGACGGGTAGAAACGTGCCCCCCCATAACATTTAATTTGCTTCCGATATTATCGCTATAGATATCAACGATCTGACCTGCGGAGAGTTGAGTGATCGTGTTGTATCCTAAGCCGATACTGTTTTCATCTTTAGGCCCCTGATTCGGTGGAACCACGGAGTTGTAGATGATCGAAGAGATCGTGGTCGGTAAAGATTTTCTCACAGTTTGGAGACGTTGAAGGATCGACTGAGCTGTCACTTTTCCTGCGCAGTACGTGTTGTAGAAAGGCACTTCTTTACCGTCAGCGTTGTACACGCCGTCGGGGTAACACACATCGTTCTCATCCGAGATAAAGATGATATGAAGTGCTGCATCTTCGCGGAAGAATCCACGCTCGCCAGGAATTTCGGAGGCTAAGTTCTGCCAAGAGTTGATGCGAGATTGACCATCGTAAGGACGAATGGCTTCCCAGAGAGAGTAAAGACCAGCTTCACCACCCGAATCATAATCCGTAGGAAGTTCGCGACGACCGGCACTTGTTAAGTTCCCGTTGTCGTCAAAAGAACGTTGTTTCCACATATTTTCTTTATGGCTATAGAGAAGTTTTCTCTTGAGCCAGTACTGAATTTGAGGAACGGTCAATTCTTGTGTGCTTAATACATATTTTTCACGAGGATCGACGAAGTCCGATTTGTACATGCGACCACCGAACCAGCTTGTAGGTCCGTGGGCCATCGCGACTGCGAACTGAGTGTCAGTTCCTACGGGAAGACGACTGATATAATTAGAGATACCGTTAGCCACTTGCTCGCGCTCGTGATCCATAGAGGCCGAAGAGTCCGTGATAATAAGGACATCGAGTTTGCGAGTGATGGTCGCCGGAGGTTGATTGTATTTTTCTGTAAGACAGAATCGTGTGTTCGGACGGCAAGTGGGGTTAAATGGATCACAACCGTTCCCTGAACCATTGTTTCCAGTTCCGTTATTACCGGTTCCGTTAGTTCCCGAGCCTGTTCCGTTTCCAGAACCGTTCCCTGTTCCGTTAGAGCCTGATCCCGAACCTGTTCCAGAGCCTGAGCCCGAACCAGTTCCTGATCCACTGCCGGATCCTGTTCCGTTGCCAGAACCCGAGCCATTGCCCGAACCGGAGCCTGAACCCGATCCACTTCCAGATCCATTTCCGGATCCACTGTTTCCTGTTCCGTTGTTTGTGTGAATTGTGCCGTTACCAGCACCTGAGTTTGTTCCAGAGCTGTCGTAATTAGAAGTCCCTAAAGCCGTAAAATCTTTTTTTGCACAGGCTTGAGAGCCGAGTGATAATCCACCGAGCATCGTTAGATATGCAATTTTTAATATAACCTTATTTGAAGCAAACATAGTCCCCACCCTTTGAAAATGATTAACCCAACTTAGGGTTGTGCAATGACAATGCCACCTCGCACGACATCGTAGGCGCCAGGAGATTCAGAAAACTGACAAAAAATTATACAGCCGCGAAGGGCTTTAACATTAAGTAAGATGAACAGAAATCGACTGTCTCAAAGTGAGAAACACTTTATTTGTGGAAAGAAATTTCCGAGTGAAGACTGTGAAGTTTTTAAACTGCGTCTTTATTTTAACAGTTCTTCTCTTCTTCTTTATCCAGGTTTGCGTGAGCTTTCTCGTCTAGCGAAAAAGCCGAAACTTTGAATTTCCTTAAAAATCCTGACTATAGGACACATAAAACGCTCGCCCTGTCGCCGTCACATTGGCCGGGAGTAGAAAGCCATCGGCACCACGATTAAATTCAGTGTGAAGGACTCGATCAAACATGTTACGTACACCGGCAGTGACGACACCGCCTGCAAAACCATAGTACTCATAGTGAAGATCAAACTCTTGATACTGTGGAATGGAGCCAACACCTACACCACTTCGAGGTGAGGTGTCTTTGTCGGCGGCTCCAAAACTTCGCATACGGAAACTACTTAAATGATTTCCTTGAGCCAGGCCTACGGAAGCGACGTTTTTCCACGCTAAATTAAAATTTCGGCGCAGGGGAACAAACGAGAAGTCTTGGCGAGTGGTGGCTAAGTTGTGAGAATGATCCATCTTTAAAATTAAATTCATGGTTCCCAAAGCCGAAGCCATTGGAGTCTTGTAAGTAATATCAAAGTCGATCCCATAGACTTTATATTTTCCGCTATTTACCTTTACCGGATATCTCACACTCTGAATCGTGCCGTCGGCATTACGAACGATATCGACGCCTAAATTATCAAATACGGGATCTGTGGCTCCCAGTTGCAGTTCTGCATTGGTGAGATCCGACAAATTGAGCTCTTGAAGTGAGTTTGTTCCGTAGGCGCGCCAGTGGTCCAAATTCACCTGAACTTTTTTCGTCGGGCGGATTTGAATTCCAAAGTTGTAATGCTCTCCCAATTCCGCGTCGAGATTCGAATTTCCGTAACTTGTTGTTGTAAACAGGTTGCTACATCCGGCAGCCGCAATGGCCGGATTTGCGCAAGCCACAGCATCGCGGAAGCGTTGCGGGCGAGTGATCGACCCTTGGTAAATGGCCGAAAGATCAGGCGCTTTAAATCCGGTTCCGTAAGAGGCACGCCCTGTAACTTTGTCACTAAACTTATAGGCCGCAGCGACCTTAGGGTTGATCGTGGATCCAAAGTCAGAGTATCGATCAAAGCGACCCGCCAATTGAAGTTGAAGAGTGCTGATCGGGTGATGGGTGAATTCCAAAAACGCAGAGTTGACGTTTCGACTTCCACTTTGTGGAGTGAAGAGACCGGTGAGAGGAAGTCCCTGTGACGAGAGAGCGTCATTCGTAAATTTATAATTTTGATATTGATTCTCGTAGCCTAAAGCCGCGAAGACGGGCTTCGAGCCTAAGTTAAAAGCTTTTCCGCTGACGATCGCTTTCGGGTTGATGATCGATGCTGTATTCTTAAACCATGTTTCCACAAATGCGGACGAGAGGTCGTCTTTTTGTCCTGCAGGCTTGTAGGGGTTAAATTGCCCGGCATTGATCATGTCGAAGAGCATTTGTTTGTTGGCATTCCCACTAAAGGTCGTATTTTTTCGATCGGTAATTCCGTAGCCCACAGAGACTTCCCAATCGAAGTCGTCCGTCTCTTTGGCCAGTCGCACTTGGGCCACGCCGGTATTCGTATTGCTCTCGGACAGTCGAGGGCCGATCTCTTCGTCGGGGCTGTATTGAAGTTTAATGGGGCCCGTGAAGGATCCAGGAGTGACGCCAGCGCCGTCTTTCACCGACGGAGCCCAAGCATCGGCGGTGGCTTTTGGAATGGCCCAGTTCGGTCCACCGGAGTTAGAGTAATCTTCAAACTCGGTGATCGGCGGTGTGTTGGAAATGCGTGCGTTCGCGAGCGTGTAGACCAAGGCCGTTTCTAAACGAAAGCCTTTTCCAAAATCGGTACCAGAAGAGAGAAGAAGATTGTAATTGCTTTTCGCGGGATCAAACTGAAGGGTGTCGTAAAAGTTGTAGCGGCATTCTCCACGAGACGTAAGGCGATCCGGAGGGCAAGTGGTGGCGGTGTATTTTTTGTTGGAATTTCCGAGATCGATAATATTGGCTTGATCACTGGCCAAGCTTCCGTTCTGCTGAACGTCTTTCATTCCAAATTGAGTGTCGCGATAAAATAAGTTTTCGGTTCGGGCGTATTGGAAGACTCCGAGGAAATTAGTTTTGCCCCACTGCTTTCCGTAAGTTCCGACGAAGGTGGTTTCTTGCCTAAAGTTTTTTTCGGGGGAAGAGTAGCGGATGAAAGCATTGGCGCCATCATAATCTCGCTTAGTGATGATGTTAACAACGCCCGCAAGAGCCTCAGATCCATAAAGGGCCGACGCTCCATCTTTGAGAACTTCCGCACGCTCAATGGCACTGGCGGGGATAAAACTAATGTCGACGGTATCGCCGCCAGCAGCTTTGGGAAGACGAAGTCCATTCAGGAGCACGAGGTTGTTGGCCGATGACTGACCGTGGAAAGACACGGTCTCTCCGCCCGAGGACGTGACAGCGTTATCGTTGAGCATTCCACCCACAGTGTAACTGCCGGACTCTTGCGCTTTGGTATTGTCAATTTGGGTGACGGGAGAGGGATTGTCTTGATCCACGGTGCGACGAATGTAAGAGCCCGTCACAACGATTTTTTGCATGGCTTTACCGGTATCAGGGAGAGCGGGAGGTGCATTTTGCGGAACCGAATTGGTTGAATCCTGCGCGTGTGCGATGACGGTAACAAAGAGTAAAAGCCCAACAATTGTTTTCACGGTAGTCCCCTCAAATATTCGATGATGGGTAACTAACATTATCCGTCGCCGGAACCAAGTCTGATGCGGTTCTCAGAGGGAAATAATACGGTGTTACACTCGAGGAAAATTCCTCGGTGCGTCTATTTTGAGTTAAGATTTGGTTTAGAAATCGTGACTGTAGGAGAGATAGAAGACTCTGCCGAGATAGTTCGAGTTGGTCGTCGCAGGCTCTATAAAGCCGCGATAATCACGCACAGGGAGCCGATTAAAAATGTTCTTAACTCCCAAGGTAAGGGTGCCTTCCCAAGAGGCAAAATATTGATAATGGATGTCATATTCCGTGAAGACCGGAGTCGTGCCTTTACCGATTCCGGCGAGAGAAATGTCTTTGTCATAGCCCGAAAAGGTTCGTCCCGCCAGACGTACGAAATGATTGTTTTTGGCGAATGTCGCGGCGAGAATGTTTTTCCAGTCGAGGTAGACGGTTCTCTCATAGGGTCTAAAGGAAAACGTTTGCGAACCAGATCCTAAAATATGAGTGTGATCCATTTGTAAGCGCAAACTGGTAGCTCCCAGTCCCCACAGATGAATTTGTCGGCGATACTCTGTGCTAAAATCAATTCCCTTGATAATAAAAATTCCCGAGTTGACTTTTTCGGGGTGCAAAACATTTTGAATGATTCGAGTGACCGGGTCGCGATTGATTTGGATTCCAAGATCGTTGAGAAAAGAAGCGCCAAACTGCTGTTCGGCCTTCGTCATTTCCTCTAAGTCAATTTCCGAGAGCCCTTCGCGACCTTTCACCATCCAATAGTCGATCGTGGTGGTGAAATTATCATTGGGAGAGATCACGATCCCCGCATTATAATGTTCTGCTTGTTCGGGTTTTAGATTTTTATTTCCGAAAGAGTTGACGCGATAAACTCCGTCATCGCAATTGGGATCGGACTCTCCGTTCTGCGCGCAGATCACTTCGTCTCTAAAACTATTGTAATCAACGGCAGTTCCTTTAAATACCGAAAGTAAGTCCGGCGCCTTAAAGCCCGTCCCGTAGGAAAGTCGAGAGGTGAACTGCGGCGAAAAGTGATACGCCAAGCCCAATTTCGGATTCAGAGTTGAGCCCACATCCGTATAGTTATCAAAGCGACCGGCCAATTGGATTTCAAATTTGTCGGAGGGGTTGTGGTTGAGTTCCACAAAAGCCGAATCCACACGTCGAGAACCCCGTTGATTGGAAGCCGTGCCCGAAAGGGGAATCCCCGCCAAAGACGCGGGATCGTTTTCAAAGCGAAAGGACTGCCACTGTTCCTCACTTCCGAAAGCCACAAGAAGTGGCTTTCCACGAATTTTAAAGAGTTCACCGGTAAAAACGAGTTTGGTATTGAGAATATCGGAACTGTGCTGAAACCAAGTTTGTAGGGCCGTCGTGGCGACGGCAGCGACGTCCTTTCCACCGTTGGGTTTAAAAGGATTAAACTGATTGGTGGTGATTAAATTTCTAAGGGCTTGTTGATTGGCATTCCCGCTGACGTTCTTATCGTGGATGATCGATTTTCCGTAACCTGCCGATATCTCCCAGTCCCAAGCTTTGATCTGACTCGAATAGCGAGTTTGCGCGACGTAGTTGTTGGACACGCGCTCACTGCGACTGCGACCTAACTCCTCCAGCGGAAGATACAGGAGATCTCCGTTATTGGTAAAACTGGGAGATGGATTCCCAGTGGATGACTCTATCAGATTCCAACCATTAAGGGTCGCAGGAGGAATGGAATTGTCGGGCCCGCCCATATCTGTTTCGTCTTTAAATTGAATGGGATAGGGAGCATCCAAGATGACGGCCTTCCGTTGATTATAAATGCCTACGAATTCCATTTTCGATTTTGCAGACACATCGTAGTCGGCATTTAAAAATAAATTATAGGAGTCACGTTGGGCCCCCTGGGTGCCGAACTGGCTTAAACGCGTTCGATCGGTTCGACACCGGCCTTCCGCATCGATTTGCGACTGGGGGCAATCGCCGGCACGGTGGTATTCGTCGTTAATGTCATTGATGTTGCCGGGATGACTCTCCGGGGAGCCGGCCTCCGCCAAACTGCTTAAACCATAGATGGTATCTTTGTACTCCAGAGGAGTTTTTTTCTTAAACTGACCCACCACCAAAAGGCGAACTTTCCCAACGGATTGTCCGTGAGTGAGCACCACGTCGCTCTCCTGTTGGGCGCGAATTTGTGGAGTCGCATGGCGCACATAAATGTTGGATCCGGTGAAATCTTTCTTCGTTGAAATGTTAACGACACCGGCTAAGGCTTCCGAACCGTAGAGAGCAGAAGCGCCATCTTTTAAAACCTCCACATTTTCGACCGCCGCTGCGGGAATAAAGTCGATATTGACCGCTTCGCCTCCAGCAGGCTTTGGGAGACGAAGTCCATTTAATAAAATCAGGTTGTCGGCCTCGGTTTGTCCGTGCATCGAAATTTCGCCGTCATCGACGTCGTTAAACACGGGACTTTCTTTCAGCATATCCGCGACGCTAAAGGAACTTGTCTGTTCCATCCGAGTGGCATCGTAGCGAACAACAGGAGTGGGTGCCGTTTTAGGCACGGCCCGCTTGATATAGGAACCGGTGACGGTAATCTTTTGCATTTCGGCCGATACGGCCGCATCGTTCGTCGCGGTTTGGGCTTGAGCGAGAGTGAAGTTAAGTGCAGTGATTAAAACCAAAAATATCTTCACGTGCACTTAACCCTAACGGTAACTTAGAAATTATAACTGTATCCTAGGTAGAATACCTGACCTACTGGATCGTAAATCGAAGTATCCAAACTGTTATAGGGATTCGATTGAGAGTCATCGAGAGGTCGGGTAGAGTTAAAGAGGTTGCGGACGCCGGCGCTCATAGTTCCTTTAAAAACATTCGCGAGAGTGTAATCTAAGTCCCACTCTGTGAAAATATATGTGGAGCCGAAGCCAACACGTCCAAGAGCTCCATTGTTGGCTTCCTTATCGGCCCCTGGAAATGTCCTTGCGGCAAAACGAAGGCGATGATCGTTAACCACAAATGCCACCGACATCACGTTTCTCCAGTTGAGATTGAACATGGTGAGTTTTCCAGTACCTGGAAATGGCTCTTGCTTGTTGTAGATGATTTGCTGGTGATCAAAAGAGGTTTGGATAGTTAAAGGTTTGTTAAAAATGGAAGTTTTAGCTTCGTTGCTTATTGATAGATCGAAACCCGAGGTTTTATCCGTCGCCAAATTGAGGGTGGGAACTTGAATAAACGCGATCGTACCATCCGCATTTCTCTCTGTGGTAATTCCATAATTTGTGAGGTTTATGCCCAGTCGATCAGCCTCAGTTAAATAAGTATAAAATAATCTGTTATTTCGGACTCTATCTCGAATGACAGCATAGAATCCATCTAAAGATACGTTCCAATTTCTTTTCGGCTGGATAACAACACCTGCGCTGTAGAAGATGGACCGCTCCTCTTTAAGATTGCGGTTACCGCCACTACGAACATTCCATTGTCTTGGAGCACACGTTCCTGGAATACCGGCTGCACAGGCCTTCCTGTCGACGAAGGTCGGATTACCATTGGTTGGGCCTGAGTATAAGTCATTTAGATTAGGCGCTTTAAATCCGGTACCCACAGATGCACGATAGAGAAAGCGTTCATTGGCTTGCCAGCTGAGGGAGAGCTTTGGATTGAAGGTATCTCCAAAATCACTGAATTTATCATAGCGGAAGGCTAAGCCGGTTTCGATACTATCTGTGGCGAAATAATTAAATTCAGTAAAGACAGATTGGAAGTTACGAGAGCCGGAACCATTCGCTCCCGCGCCGCCGCCGTAAACCAGATTTAATTGATTAGCATCCAGCTGACCAGCGAGTGGATCTGTTTTCTCTTTGTAGTCTTGACGATCGGCACTGGCACCGACGGCCATAGCGAGAGGTCCAAACCATTCGCCACCTTTATAAAGCTGGCCCGTTCCGATCGCTTTCACTGTTGCCTGAGTCGTTGCAATCTCCTGCCAAGGTCGGTACGCAGCACTGGAAACGTTTCCTTTGGCACCCGGCGCAGCGAAGGGCTTCCATGTGCCGTTATCAATCAGCGCCATGAGAGCTTCTCGGCGGGCGTATCCCTGAATATTATCGCTGCGAGTGTCGTTTCGGCCGTAGGCGGCTGACAGCTCAAGATCCCAAGTTCCAATTTTCATATCGAGAGACGGTTGAATGATGTAGGTATTGTTGATGTTTTCGGAAATACGATTTCCGAACTCTTCAGCCGTTCTGTAAAATGCAAGAACATCTCCCGTACCAGGGAGCCCTACAGCCGCCGCTTGTGCGGCATTCATTCTTAATCGATCCGGCCCCGGAGCTAGAACCCCAGTCACTTCGCGACGAACATAGATCGCATCCACTTTCGCTTTAACGTTGGGAGTAAAGTTGTAACGCCCAGAGACGAGTCCGCTGACCTGTTGGATGTCGGGGAGGGAGGCTGAGAAGTTTGCGGTATTAAACGCACAAACTTGACCTGTTCCCAAATTGAGGAGTTGTCCCGGGGGGCAAGGATCAGCCGTGCTTCCTGGATTGAAGCCCGCGCCGTTCGATAGATCATCCCAAGAGCCCGGAGAGCCGATCGGGCTTCCTTGGCGACGGAGATCGGTGATGCGACTGAATTCGCGATCTCTATCAAACATCTTTTCGTTATTTTTGATATTGATCACACCCATAATGGAGGCTTTTTCATTGGCTCGACCGATCACTGCCGAAACGTCTGTACGCGCTCCGCCTCTTTCGCGAGGTTGATTGTGACGGAAGTTGATATTCGCGCCGTTGTAATCTTTTTTGGTGATGAAGTTCATCACTCCACCCATTGCATCTGATCCGTAAAGAGCCGAAGCTCCGTCTTTTAAAATTTCAACACGCTCTAGAGCTGCCGGAGGAATGATGTTGGTATCGACCGAGTTTCCACCACCGATTTTAGGGAGTCGTTGGCCGTTAAGAAGGAGAAGAATATCATCCGACCCAAACCCGCGGATCGATACCGTCGAAGCGCCGGCATTGGCCGCCCCGCTGATCGAGTTTTCACGACTGGCCCCATTCGAAATTGCGCTGTCTCGTAAAGCATCGGCGACGGAGTTATTGCCAGATTTATCGAGTTGGTCTTTGCCGATGGTTTTGACCGGCGAAGGACCTTCCTCATCAACGCGCTTAATGTAAGAGCCGGTGACGGTGATTTTTTTCATCTGAGTGGCTTCGATGTTTTCTTGAGTCGACGGAGGTAATTGCTCAGTGGCAGGAGCCGCTCCTGGAGGAGTTGTCGTCGGCGAAGTTTGAGTCGACGATGTTTGTGCTACAGCGATCAGCGCAGAAACAAGAAGCGAAAAAATCATCATTTTGAAATCCTTTTAATTCTTAAGACATTAAGTCCAGATGAATGAACAGGGTGAACTAATATTGCAGCGTGCAATTTGCCAAGCCTTTATTCGGAATGTAAAAAAAATACAGTCATTTACAGATGTATTACCGAGATGAATTCCGAAAGTTTAAGAGGAGCAAAAAGCTCCTCCTGGAAACGTGGGTTTAGAATCTAAACCAAAACGCAAGGGAAGGATAAATTGTGCTGTCTTTGCGTGTTGTGGGGCCGGCAATCCCTTGAACCTCTTCGTCTTTGTACTCGACCGTGCGCACATTCAGTTCAGGACCAAAGAAGACCTCTTCGTTGATCGGAAGAGCGTAACCAAAGGTGAACTGCGTTCCACTGGCTTTTCCGTACTTCACACCGCCGCTGGCGAGATCTTGTTCACCGGCAATGATGTAGCTTGCAAGAACGTAAAGGTTCATAAAGTTGTAACCAACGGTGGGAGCGATGTAGTAGGAATCGGCGTTCTGGACGAACTTCGTGGAAGACAATGAGTACAATCCGCCCACGTAGAGTCCAAAGTCGAAAGTATATCCCAAACGCATTTCCACTTGAGAGTAGCTAGCGCCTGTATCCGTTTTGTAAGTGCCGAGCGAAGGACTTAAATCAAAGCTCGCAAACACGATCTGAGGAATTAAGAGTAGAGTGATTAAAAGTTTTTTCATGACCGTCGCTCCTTAGAAAAATAACCAAAGGCCGAAGTACGGCGTGAGTTGTTTTGTAGTGTTGTCAGCAAGACCGGCGTCACCATCGGTATATTTGATCGCTTTGTAGCTGAGCTGAGGACCGAATTTGATCTCTTCGGTGATCATCATCGGGTAACCGAGGTCGATCTGTAAACCTTGAGCTTTACCGTACTTGCCAGCGGCGTCCATATCGGAGGTGCCGACGACGTGGTAAGTGGCCGTGATGAAAATTCCTGTATCATCAGAAAGATAACCGACAGAGGGTCCGACGAAGTAGTTCGTCATGTCATTTCCGCTACCGCTTCCAGTTTCGTAAACCGCTTGCACTCCCACGAAGAGTCCGTAGTCGAAAATGTATCCACCTTTAACATCTGCAGTGAGAACATTGAGCTTGCCGGCGATCTGATTATTGCCTGCCGTTTGCTCAAGTTTACGGCTAAAATATGTTAAACTAGGATTTACAACCCAGTCTTGAGCTTGTGCGATTCCGCTAACGCTCAAGAGGGTCAACAATAAGAGAAATCTCATGTGAATTACCTCCGTAAGGAAGCCATGTTTCTCCTTGGGAGGGTGATGAAGTCAATAAATTCGCAGAACCCGAAGCATATGACTTTACGCAATAAAATTTTCACCCAAATATGTCGATGGATGTAGAGATAGTGCTCAAAACCCACAGAGTATGTAAAAAATCCTTGATTCTTTGACGTTATAAAATACTAATCGTCGATGGTGGGGGTCATCATGCAAGTCATTTTAAGGTTAATTCTTTGTCTATTTTCTGTTTCGGCGGCTTTGAGCGCGTTCGCTCAAAGTGAGGGAGCCAGTAACTCCGCGAGTGTCTCTGAGGCGATTAAATCTCAGCCGACGCCGGAAAAGCAACCCGGTCCGATCCCGGATCAGTCGTACGATTCGAACAAAGAGATGAAGTTGATCGAGGTCACGGGATCTTACATCAAGCGTGTGGACGAAGAAGGACCATCGCCGGTGCAAACGATCGGTAAAGATCAACTGAAGAAGTCGGGATATAACTCGGTCGCCGATGTGATGCGGGATAATGCCATCACCACGGGCGGGCAGCGTGAGGATTCCGGAAGTGCAACTCCTGGGGCTGCGACGGCAGGTATTGGTGCCTTTGGCGCCGACTCTATTCTTGTCCTTTTAAATGGACAGCGTCTTCCTAAAATGGGTGGCGAAAACACTGTCGACTTAAACTTAATTCCAATGGACGCCATCGAGCGTGTCGAAATTTTGAAAGACGGGGCATCGGCTCTTTACGGATCTGACGCCATCGGTGGAGTTATGAACTTCATCACCAAGAAAAACATGAACGGTGGAACGTTGTCCATGCGCCAGTCCGTTTCGGAGCTGGGCGGAGGAAATCGTACGGATGTTTCAGCCACTTTCGGAAAAACGTTCTCACGAGGAAGCGTGATCGGAGTTGTTCAGTTTAGAAATAACGAAAACCTTCCCGACCAGAGACGTCAGTTTAGTAAAATCACCGATGTGACGACCCAAGGAAGTTTTACGGGAAGTCCCGGTTCTTGGTACGACACGGGGAATGGATCTTTGAACGCCGATCCCAACTGTCCTCCCGGCCAACTTTTTGATGGCGGCGCAGGCTTTCAAGCCTGTACCTTTGATTACTCGCAATACTCTTGGAATCTTCCGGTGATCAATCAGACAAGCTCTCTGATTGCGGGCGATTACAAATTCAACGAACATTTAAAGTCAAAAACCACCGCGGTCGTGAACTTGCGTGAAGTCAACACGCGATATGCTCCTCCTCCGGATACGATTCGAGTGTCGCAGGCGGTGGCTCAAAGCTTGGGACTGCCGGCGACGGGCGATGTGGAGATCAATTATCGTTTAGTGAACGAAGCGGGAGCTCGCGAAGGACGCGACACCACTTTTGCCTACAACGTGGCGCAGACTCTCGAGGGAAAAATTGCGGGAACTTGGTCTTATGACGTGACCGCGGCGGCAGGGCGCTCTCGATCTCACACGGTAAAGAATGGTTATGCGGACAAGCGCGTGATTACAGATGCGATCAACAATGGGGCTTTCAATCCTTTTGCGCCGGAAGGGGCGAAGGGAGACATCACTTCGGCACTCTTCAGTCCTTTTCAGTATATAACATCGACCCAAACTTCGGTGAAAACCGTCAGCTCCGGTCAGCTCTATGGCGGCGGATCTTATATGGGCCCAGTGGCCATGGCGATTGGCGCGTCGACCGACTGGCAGACCTACTCTAACGAAGTCGATGCCATTACGGCCTCTGGAAACTCCTATGGAGACATCGGAACTAACGGTGCCGGTCGTCGAAACTATCAAGCTGTGTTCCAAGAGATCTCCATGTTTCCGACGGAAACTGTGGAAGTGGGCGCTGCGGCTCGATTCGATCAGTACAGCGATTTCGGAAGTACCTTTAACCCAAAACTCTCTGTCAGTTGGCAGGCGAGCAATAAAGTGATGCTTCGCTCGTCGGTGGGAACAGGCTTTAGAGCTCCCAATTTAGCGGACGTTTACAACGGAACGGCACGAGGATTTCCAACATTTGTGGACATCATCGGTTGTGACCAGGGCGTGCCTGGGGCCTGCGAAGCTCGTCAGTACGAGGTCAACACGACTTCAAATACGAATCTCACTCAGGAAACTTCGCTTTTTGCAAACGTGGGGATCTTGGTTCAGCCCAAGAAAAACTGGAACATCGAAGCCAACTATTGGACCGCCAGTGTAACCGATGGAGTTGGCGCCATCGACGATTTGGATCTCGTACGGTTTGAACAAGCGAATGGAGCTCAGGCTCTCCAAGATGCCTACGGTATCTCTATCGAGCGTGATCCGAACACAGGCCAACTTTTAAGAATCCAACGTCCTTCGGCGTTTAACATTACCAATTCGAACTTTCACGGCCTCGATTTCAGAGTGTCTAACGAGTCAAAGGCGAACATTGGTAATTTCCCGATCGATGTGGCCGTAACAGTCAATCATACTCAGTTTATCGGAAATGAGAGAGAGGATTTCCCTGGCCTAGGTATCAAGCGCGCTCGTGATTTGTATTTTAAGAATCAGATCGCCGTGACCGCGTCTCACACTCACCATAGTTTGACAGCCCAAGCGCGGACACTGTCTGGAGCGAATAAAAATGCCAACGAAAGTGTGGTCGGCGGAGGATCCTTACCGATCTATACCGAATACGATCTCAACTATGAGCACAGTAAAATCTTAGGGGGCACTTTGAGTGCTGGAGTGAAGAACCTCTTCAATTCCGATCGTCCATTGGATGACACCATCTCTAACCCGGTCGCCCGTTTGGATATGTCAAAGTACGATCCGCTCGGTCGTATGTATTACATGGGTTACAGATATAACTTTTAAGTCCTCACCTGGGAACGACGACATTAAAAGGCACCCGCGGGTGCCTTTTGTCGTTATCAGTTTCAACAAAGATCTTATAAAAAAATCATTTTCCGCCTCTCATCTTGGAAAAAATTTTAGTGATGTGCAGTAAATCGAGATCAGGATTTGTTTTCGTTTATATTGCTCAAAGAAATAAAAACAGAGGAGGGTAATGTGAATCTAACAAAATGTTTAAGTGCGATGATTTTATCTGTTATGGCGGTGCCAGCTTTAGCGGATGTGAATACCGTTTGCTTGGGGGGCGGAACTCGCGGGGATGATATAAAGATCGAGATTATTGATCAACCTGGTGACTTAAAAATTCGCGTCAACGATCAGTTGGTGAATGCTTCGCGCGATGGCCAGGTCGGCACGGTCCTACTTTATAGTTATGATGGAGCTGGCCGCGTCTTCTTTGTTGAGTATGACTACCAGAACGCGACGGCTGAACTTCGCGGACAAGGCCCTATTATTGCGCTGTTTTGCTCTCGCGGTCTTCGCTAGGAGCGTCGCCCGAGCTCGTTTTTCCTTGGGATTGACGAGCTCGTCTTGTTGTCTGTTTAGTCAATTCGGTAAAAAATACCGTGTCTCTCGTCGCCTCTCATCTTTTGTGGGGCGATCTGGTATCACTGGCTATGCACATTTTTATTAGGGTCGTCGCGTTTTTTGGGATCTCCATCTTCTCGTGGAACAGTTTTGCACTTTTACAGTGTCACGATATCTTTGCGACGCGCGCGGAGAAGCAAATCTTTCAGTATGAGTTGAACAATCGACTTCAGAAGCAGCTCGAGGAGTTGGGCTTTGAGGTCGAGCGGGTGCAGGAGCGACCCATCTTTGCGGCAGCGTCCGCGGAGGGTGTGCGCAGAGATTATCTCAGGATCGCCGGCGTTCGTAAAGACAACAATCTTCCGGCATGGTTCAGAACTCTTTATGACCAATCGGGAATTGGAACCACGTTTTACTTTTCGAACAACGGTCGAGAGAGCTCGGTCATTTTTCATACTTACAAAGGTCGTCGTTTTATTTCCATTAACGGTGAAAAGCCTTTCGATGATGTCGTTATGCAGGGAGAAATTTTCGAAGCGGTGGTTAAGGCCTCCGCACACAAAACACTTTTGGATATGGAGATCATGGGTCAGTTTAAACCGCTCGCGTTGATGCCCTTGAAGGGAGAAGCGGCCCACCGAGAAAAATTCCATATGGGTGTGATCAAAGTCATCGAAGTGTTGCAAAGGCACGCATTGAAATATGCTTCCAAAATGAATTTAGAATCCCGGTCTGGAGAAGTTCCCGGGATCGTTCGTAAGATTCAAAACTATCAGTTAAAACTAGAACGTTATCTCAATCGTGCCGAGGAATTGGTCGATGCTATGATTCGAAGCCATCGGTTTGAGCCCACGGAGATGTGGTCAGAGATTCCGGACTCCGTTGTGGCCCGAGTGAAAATTGGCCGAGACGATCCGGTGTTTGTCGATTTGAACATGGATCGCAGTTCTCGGGACACTCTGATCGATGAGCACCTCCAGGTTATGGCCACAGCACTTCTTCATCTCCGGAACGAGGCCCGAAGTTTACGACAGGATTTTATCGCTGTCGGCGTTCGCTTTGATCGGCTTGTCGAAGATGTGACACGCTTCCAAGATCGGCGAGAGGCTTGGACGGAGGCTTACCTCAAAGAGTACGGATTAAGTAAAGAGGACGCCGCTCATCTGCAGATGGATCTCAAACACGTCTCGCCGTTGTTTGAAGGCCCGAGTCTCTCCAGATTAATTGATGTGGCCGATGTGGCGGAGATGGTCGTTTCAGAAAACGTTATCCCTCAATTGCCCACACGTCGCGGTTCCTTTTACGGACGTATCTTTGAGCAAGACGCTCATCTTGCGAAGCGCGGTGATGAGTTCACACTTAAGAGACACAGTGTTGCTTTCGGAGTAGCAGACTTGCAGCGAGCCAATCCTGACGGTCGAAATATTTACCGGGCTATTATTCATAGCACGAGCGGAAGGTATGTCGGCTTCTTGGACCCCACTGGTCAAGGTCCAGAGATTTTGTTTCTCCCGGGCACAAAGTTCAGAGTCACTTTCGTTCGAGAACTGGATAAAACCCTGATCCTCGAAGAGATCCCCTAGATACACCGCTCCATGAAGGGGTACGCCGTTCAATTCCCAGACGCAGCGTTCTTGGAAAAGGCGTCTGGCACCTTCGGATGATTTTTTGTAGGATAGCTTTTTCCTCGGAGGGATCGTGAAAAAGCTTTCATTTATTTTATTGAGTTTTGTGTTTGTGTCGTGCTCGGGAGTCCAAAAGCCCGACGTCGGTGAGGGTGATGAGTCCACGCGTTTCAATCGCTATCTCGATTTGACCTTCGAAAAATATCTCAAGATGTCTCCTCAGGGCCTCGCCGACTTTGGAATTAAAGAGCGCTATAACGAGCTCGATAACTATACCGAAGATTTCCAGAATCAAATGCACGAAATGGAAAAGCAGGATCTCAAGGAGCTTAAAACGTTCGATCGTTCGGCCATGAACTCTCAAGCCCAACTGAGCTATGATCTGGCGCTGAAAGCCGCCGAGGAAAGCCTTCAGGATCATCAGTGGAGACATCACCGCTATCGCGTCAATCAGCAGGGCGGAATTCACACTTATCTTCCTGTTTTTATGATCAATACTCATAAGGTCGATAACGAAAAAGATTTGGTCGACTATATCGTTCGACTGAAAGAGTTCAAACGCGTGTTCTCGGAAACCATTGTGAGATTAAAAGCGTCGGAAGCTCACGGCGTGGTTCCTCCTCGCTTTGTATTTCCTTACGTGATCGAGGCTTCACAAAAAGTGATTCTTGGAAGCCCCTTTCAGAAGGGGAAAGAAGAATCCCCGCTATTGGCAGACTTTAAAGCAAAGGCGAAAAAACTGAAATTAGATGGCGATAGTGCTAAAAAAACTAAAGAGGGCGAACTGGTCAAGCAAGCCGAAGAGGCACTGGTTCAATACGTCAAGCCGGCCTACGAGGAGCTGATCGCATTTATGAAGGATCAGGAAAAACGGGCGACGACGGATGATGGGGCGTGGAAGCTTCCTCGAGGCGCGGAGTTTTATCAAACCAATCTTAAGCGTATTACGACCACGAATATGACGGCCGATCAGATACACGAAATGGGTCTTAAGAACGTCGAACGCTTACGCAACGATATGATCGCAGTCAAAAATAAATTGGGATTTAAAGGAGATCTTGCCGCGTTTTTTAAATCTGTACGCAAAGATCCTAAGCAGTACTACCCCAATTCTCCCAAAGGAAAGCAAGAGTATTTAAATCAAGCGAAGGCCTTCCAAGCTTCGATCAGTAGAAAGGTTCCCGAATTTTTTAGTCGTATTCCGCAAACTCCGATGGAAGTTCGCGCGGTGGAAAAGTTCCGTGAGGCCTCAGCAGGGAAAGCATTTTACGACGGCCCATCGGATGATGGATCTCGACCAGGCATTTATTATGTCAATTTGCAGGACACTAAAAATGCTCCTAAATTCGAAAACGAAGCGTTATTTTACCACGAAGGGATTCCTGGGCATCACTTTCAGATTGCTTTGAGCATCGAGCTTAAAGAACTTCCAAAGCTCCGCCGCTATACTCATTACACCAGCTTTATCGAAGGTTGGGGGTTGTATGCCGAGCGCCTGGGTAAAGACATGGGCGGATACAAAGATCTTTACTCCGAGCTGGGTCGTCTCTCTATGGAAATGATTCGCGCTTGCCGATTGGTGGTGGACACAGGGATCCATCATAAAAAATGGACCCGCCAGCAGGGGATTGATTTTTTCGCCGAAAATCTTCCGGTGTCTCAGGGGATGCAGGTGGAGCAGGTCGAACGATTTATCATTTGGCCCGGCCAGGCCACGGCGTACATGGTCGGAATGTTAAAAATCTACGAGTTGCGCGAGCGCGCGCAAGCAGAGCTTCAGCAAAAGTTCGATTTTCGGGATTTCCACAAGGTGGTCTTAGAAAACGGGGCAGTGCCCTTAGATATTCTTGAGCGACATGTGAATGAATATATCGCTCAGAAAAAAGCAGGGTAGAGTTTACACTCTATCCTTTGATCGTCATCTTGAGCGCAGCGAAAGATCTCTCGCTTCGCTCTGATGACCAGCGCCTTACTTAACTTCTTTATGAACAGTGTGACGCTTGAGGCTTGGATTGTATTTCTTCTTCTCAAGGCGCTCGGGATGCGTTTGTGAGTTTTTAGTTGTCACATAGCGAGAAGGAGGAACGCCTTCTTTACGTGCTTCAGTGCATTCTAATGTAATTACTCGGATTTTGCCCTTTTTAGCCATAATTTACCTCTCGCTCTAGATCTAAAAGTGAAGTAGACATTTATAGAGTTTACGCCCAGGATTATCAAGCTCAAACTTTAAAGGGTTTTGAGTCCGTTGAAACAGTTGAGCAGGCAAGTGAGGAAAATGAGCAAAGTACTTAATATTATTGAGGTTGCGGCAAAAGAGGCGGGTCAGCGCTTGTTAAAGTACTACAAGAAGCCCAATTTAAAAATTATCACAAAGCCCGATGACAGCCCAGTCACAGAGGCGGATCTCGATGTGAGCGACTTCCTCATTCAAAAGTTGGCGCCCCTTGGAATTCCCGTGGTCACCGAGGAGAATTATCCAGAAACTCCCCCCGAGGGCGATTTTTTTATCATCGATCCGCTGGATGGGACACGCTATTTTATTGAGCATAATGATTCTTTCGCGGTGATTATCGCGAAAATTTCCAACAAGCGACCGGTCGCAGGTGTTTTGTACTTCCCGGCGATGGATCTTATGTACTCCGCGGAAAAAGGGGTGGGAGCCTTCGAGAACGGGAGGCCCATCTTCAATCATCGTGACACCTATGAGCTCACCGCTTTTAGTACCGGATTCCACCGGCATCCCCACGGCACTCAACTGATGGAGGCCTTAAATATTGTTAAGGTCCACGATGTAGGATCCGTATTAAAGATGGGATACATGGCGCGCGGGGATGTGGATTTCTATCCTCGCTTTGGAAAAACGTATGAGTGGGATACGGCGGCCGGGCAAATCATCCTCGAAGAGGGCGGGTGTCAGGTTTGGAACATCAGCACCCTGCAGCCGCTGGAATATGCAAAGCCCCAATTCTTGAATCATAACTTTGTCTGCTTTAGAAATGGCATCGAAGATCAAGTTCGCGAAACTCTCAAAAAGCTCAATTGGAAAAAATCGTAATGGACACATCCGCAACCGTAGAGGCTCTTAAACAAAAGGTGCAAAAATTTTGCGAAGACCGCAACTGGGATCAGTTTCATGGCCCCAAAGATTTAGCGATTGGAGCGGTGACGGAAAGCTCGGAGCTTTTAGAAATCTTCCGCTTTGTCAAAGATCAAGACTGTCCCAAACTTTTGAATGATCCCAAAATTCGATCAGACATCTCCGACGAGTTAGCAGATGTCCTGTTTTTTGTCCTGCGTTTCGCCCAAATGAATAACTTCGATCTCGAACAGGCGCTCGCCCATAAACTCCAAAAGAACGAAGCCAAATATCCCGTAGAAAAGTCCTACGGGAAAAATACAAAATACACTCACCTTTAATACATATCTTTAAGGCGTCGAAGCTGAGTGAAAACCTCGAGATCGTTAGCGGATTCCATTCCTATGGCTTTTTTGAGATCGGGATCATCCCACCGTAAAAAGGGATTGAGATAGATCTCGTGACTGAGTGTCGTGGGTACGGTTGGTTTTCCTGCCTGACGGAGATGTCGGACCTCTTGGAGATGACCTTGAAGTAACTGATGGTTTGGCTCTAAAGAAAGAGCGAACTCGGTGTTTTTTTCGGTGTACTCATGAGCGCTAAAGATAGTGGTGTCTTGGGGGAGTTGTCGAATCTTCATGAGGCTCGACAGCATTTGCTCTGCGGTGCCTTCAAATAATCTGCCGCATCCCAAGGAGAACAAAGTATCCCCGGAAAACAGATATTTGTGCTCGGGCAGGTAATAACAAATGTGACCCAAAGTATGCCCGGGAATGGTGTCGGTATCAAACTTAAGGCCACAAACTTCCACCGAATGCGGGGGAGAAACTTTATCTGTGACCGCGGGCACTCGTTGGAGATCATACTCAAAGGCATAAACCCGAGATTGGTATTTTGCGACGAGGTCCTCCACGCCGTCGACGTGGTCCCAGTGGTGATGAGTGATGATGATGGCATCGAGATTCTGCTTTTGAGAGGTCAGAAATTCGACGACGGGCTCCGCAGTTCCAGGATCGACCACGATGTTTTTCCCGTTCGAATGGTTGTGAATCACGTAAATATAGTTATCTTCGATGGCAGGCAGTTGCGAAACACTGATCTTTTCCGCCATGGTTTGTGCACCGAGGGTATTTGAGCTGTGAATCGTCGTAATACTCATCGTCACAACATTACGCTTTATTCATGGGTAAAGGTACAATAAAATTATCCTATGGACGACGTTTTAAAAGATCAGCCAAAGCCCAATTCCAGTTATCAAAAATCACTCTTGCGAATGTCGCGCGGAGTATGGTGGGTCATCCTGCTCCAAACTTCGTTTTACACTTTCTATGGTTTACCTCTATTTATGACGGCGGAGTTGCCAACTCACGCGGTGGTGCCCTCCGTGCTGTTTACATTGCTCGGGGTATTTACTTTTTTCTACGGCACTCGTTTTTTTAGGAATTATACCCAATTTCGCGAGACCAAAATTATGGCTCTCGAAGGCAAACGACGGCGCGAAGCTGTGTTGACCGCTGTGGTTTTACAATTACTACTCGTTCAGTTCATTTGTATTTTGGGAATAGTCTTGTCGATCTTTCAGCAGCGGATATACTACGTTTATCCCTTCTTCGCGGCCTTCTCTGTTGCAATGTGGATGTCTTATCCTCGCAATGAATGGTTCAATCACTACTTTGGAGAGACTCATGCAAAGAACACTTAAGGCAGGATTTTTTGGTATGGACCAAATCGAGGTGGTCTGCGACGGCGGGAAAATTATAAGTTCGAAGGTGGTAGGAAGTTTAGAGCTTTTAAATAAGTTCAAAACTTGGCAAAAAAATCCCTTGAATCCCCCCTCAGGTAAAACTTCGGAGGATCTTATCCTTAAAGAACTTTCATTAAAAATCCAAGACCAGTGGCCGCTCATGAATGATGAGCCGGAATTGTGTCATTGTCGAAAAATTCCACAGGTGAACGTCGAGCGGGCCATTGTTTTAGGGGCCCATACGGTGGAGCAAGTTCGCGCACGCACGAGTGCCAACACCGGCTGCGGGACTTGTCTGCCTGATGTCGAGCGGGTTTTAAAAGCCTACTTGGGATAGAGGCGTAGACGAGATTCTTCGCTCCGCTCAGAATAACGGCGCGCTTTGAGTGATGGATCAGTTAGAGAAGTTGATGAAAGTGGTCGATGATTCTTTTTTTGAGATCGCTCGCCTTCATCGTGACTGAGGCTCCTGCGGAAAACACGTGACCTCCTCCCTCCAGGGATTCGGCTAAAGTATTTACGGGCAAGGTGCCCTTACTGCGCAGACTTACTTTAAATGAATTCGGCTGATCCTCACGAATCACAACAGCGACTTCGATGGTCTCCACGTTCATCATCATGTCGACGAGATCTCGACTATCATCCACCTGCAATCCCATTTTTTGAAGATCCTCGAGGTGAATATGCAAAAACACTAGTCGGTCGTTATGGAAAAACTCCATTTCCGATAAAACTTTAGAAAGATATTTTAGTTTCTTCGCCGAAAAATTCCCGAACAAATGTTTGTGAATAAGGCTGGGCTCGGACTCGTATTTTAAAAGCTCGGCGCAAATTTCATGAGAGCGACTGGAGTTTCGAACATAACGAAAGAGTTGCGTGTCGAACGCGATACTTGTGTACAGAGCGCGGGCGATGTCTCGGTTCATGGGAATATTTAAAGCTTTAATAATATCGTAGGCGATCTCGCCGGTGCTGGCCGCCGTGGTGTCGATAAACGAGCCCGGGGTCGGTTCAGGTCCCGCTTTTAAGACCGGGTGGTGATCAATAAACAAAATATTTTTACATTTCTTCTCGAGCTCCGGATAGAGAGGCATCAGGAGTCGTTTGTCGTTGGTGTCAAAGACCAAAGCCAAATCTGTGGGCTCGATACTGTCGTAATGAGCATCAAAATATTGGATATGTTCATCCGGGTTTAAAAATCGATATTTATTAGGGGTAGCGTCAACATTGAGAACGCGAACTTTTTTGCCAATGGATTTTAATGCGTGAAAAACTGACAATTGTGCGCCGAGGCCATCTCCATCACATTGTTTGTGAGTGGTCAAAATCACTGACTGGGCGTTATTTATGTGTGAAACCAGGCTCTTAAGCATTCCTGTATTTAAACGTATTTTATGGACAGTTTCAACGAGTTTGGATATAACGTACCCTTTTAAATTCTTGGGAGGCCCCATGTCTGAAGTACTACCGCTTACAATTCGCGGAAAAAAAATGTTGGAAGAAGAGCTGAGAAGGCTAATTCATGAGGAGCGCCCCTCTGTGATTCGCGCCATTGAAGAGGCACGAGCTCAGGGCGATATTAGTGAAAATGCGGAATATGACGCAGCTAAAGAACGTCAAGCGATGGTCGAAGGTCGTATTATTGAGGTGCAAGCTAAACTGGCAGGTGCTGAAGTGATCGATCCGTCAAAAATCGTCAGCGATCGCATTGTATTTGGCGCTCACATTAAGGTGATCGATCGGGACACCGATGAAGAATTTAAATATCAAATCGTTGGCGTTGATGAAGCTGATGTCAAACAAGGCTATATTTCTGTCATGTCTCCGATTGCACGCGCAATGATCGGTAAGAAAAAAGGTGACGAAGTTCATGTGAAAAGTCCAAAGGGTGACAAAGAGTTCGAAATCCTCGATTTTTACTTCGAATAATCCGCAGCAACGAATGAAGCCACAATGAAGCAAAATGTCGATTTCAGCCGAGGTTTTAGAAGATTCTTTACGTATCTTCTTTTGAGCGCGGCCCTCGGCTTTTTTGCCAAAAGTGTAGTGCACAGAATCCTTCTCGACCAGTGGACCGAGCTCTCGCCAGAGGCGCAAAAGCATGGCGTGATGGTTTCCCCTCCGGAATTATTGCTCTCCCGCTCGGGAATCCCGGTGATCGGTGCCCGGATTCCTTTGATCACCACTCAAAAACAGATCAAGCAAAAGTCTCGGTGTTTTGACGTCGATATTCAGGCGAAAGATGTGTTTTTACCGTTGTCTTGGACGAAACTTTTGGCGCAGAAGGCCGAAGTTGAAACACTTAAGGTTTCCCATCTGCAGATTCTCTTGAATGAAGTGAGAGAATGCTATCCGCAAAAACTGATCACCGAAGAGAGTACCGAAGAGGGTTTGGAAAATCCGTCGCAAGAGATGACACCTCAAAAGATTGCTGAAGAGATTCCTAAGTGGTTTAAAACTGCGGATCGATGGTTCGAGCGAGAAGATGAGCTGACAACAAAAATTCCCTTTAAAAACGTCGACATTCAAAACATCCAAATCAAGGTTCAGTATCTCAAAGATAAGGTATTTACGGCGGAAGGTGAGGCTTATCTTTCCACTCAAAAGTCTGTCGAAGGCGAACTGCGATTTTATAACATGGAGCTCAAAAAAGGAAATAAGCGCATTGCCTCGAATCTTCGCGCCGATCTTTCCAGTAAAGATAAAAAAGCCACTATCAAAGCGAATTTGGGTTTTGACGAAGGACATCTCAAGGTTGATTTCACGATCGATCAACAGGGCACGGTGGATCTTCAGTTGGCGTCGCAGCAGTTTCCCGTCAGTGTCCTGAATCGGTGGCTCGAAACGTCTTGGAGTTTTCAGTACCTCTGGCTCAATTGTGAGTTAGGAATTCACGCCGCAAAGAAAGATTGGAATTCGACAGAGTGGAAAGTGTCGAAGTGCATGATCGATGGTCCGAATGGCTCCGTCAAGGTGATTAACGAGACGATCAATTCCATCGAAAAGCCGGCCAATCTCAAAGTCGTCGTTGAAAACTTAAATATGAACAACGCCATCAAGGGAGCGCAGGATCTTCCGCTCACGGGGATCTTTAAAGGGTTGGGCGTATGGAATGCGACAATCGACTTTAAAGACAGCAAATGGGCTGCAAAATTTTCGGTAGCTGATGCCGAGGTGATTTTCTCTCGGAATAATCGACGTAAGTTGCAAGTGATCGAATCCATCGAAGTTGATGCGGGATATGTCGACGGCGTCTACCAATACTTCGTGCGCTCGGTAAAAATCAAAGACGGAAATTTTAAAGGCCTTCTCGCTTTTGAATACAACAAGAAGCTTCGCCGACGACACGGAAGCGCGTTCATCGAAAAATTAACCTTGTCTCCAGAGATCCAGCTGCTGATGTTCAACGGTCAGATTTCGTCGCTCAATATGAGCAGTGAATTTTCTGCGGGAGTGAATGGTTTGGATGTTCTGACCGCGTCGATCCGCATTGAGCAGTATGTCTCAAACGGGGTTGAAGCGAAGCAGGGTGTTCTTGTGGCGGAATTGTTAGATGATCGGCATCTGCAATTTAAAGCTCAGATCGAGAGCGCCAAGATTTCGGCTTCGGGGCATAGTTTTGAGTGGCTCCCGGCCTCTCTCCTCGGGGAGTTTCGCGAACCCCTCGTGATCAAGCATGTTCGTGGCAACGTGACCTTCGACATCGAGGAACGCTTGGCTCAATGGAACAATGTCAGCGGTTTTTATGGAAATTGGAGTTTTTCGACGGCGGGGACTTATAACGCTGATAAAGTTTGGGATGGGCAGTGGTTATGGAGCGCTGGAACTCGCAAGCTCTCTTGGAGATTTGAGACTGTGGAAGAAAGCGATCGCTGGATCCCTCTAGAGCCCCCTATGGAAGCCTGGATCGAGGCTAACTCCGCGTATAAAAATGCCTATCCTTTTGTGGTTTTAGCACCGAAAAATCCATAAGAATTTCTTATGTTTACTGACCTCATTGTAATAATTATGCCGAGAATTGCCAAAATTTGTCTTTTTTGAGCATCAATAGAGTTTTTGTTGCCTCCCTCTCTCACATATTGGACTCTGCGGGAACGGATCTTGCCTTATATATTTGGGGAGGCCATTAGTTTGATTCGATCCATAAAGTTTTCTTTTATTACGATCCTTGGGATGTCTTTCGCCAATCCCTGCTCTGCCGCGTCCTTCGCGCAGTATTTTGATCTTTCCCTGATGGGGGATGGGTATTTCCAGCCGTCGTCCAAGGATTACACCAACGGGCAATTGCACGGCCGTTTTAAACTTTTAGGCAGCGAAGAAAACTACGACGTCTACTTTGAGCTCGGGGGCGGTGGATTGGTGGGCCAAGAGCGCGCCGAGAACTACTTTGTCATTCCTCAAACCTATTGGCACTACAAAGGCTTGGGTTCAGTTGAAGTCACGGTCGGCCGAAAAATTCGAACTTACTCTACGCTCGACGAATATTGGTTGCTTGGAGATGTCCAGCCTCTGTTTCGCTGGGACGCCGTGAACCCGGAGCTCCAAGGGCTTTCCGGGGTGTTCGTGGATTACAAGCCGAACGCCAATGTGGAAATGGGCCTTTTCGCCACTTATCTGTTTGTTCCTACGCAGGGCCCGTCCTTCAGCGTGATCGATGGAAAATTAACGTCGGGGAACCCTTGGTTCTCTCGCCCGGTGGATATTCTGAATGTTTCGGGCGCGGCCTTTGATCTCAAGTATGACATTAAAACTCCGGAAGTGAGTGATGTGGTTTTCCAACCGAGCTGGGGAGCCCACGTTCTGTTGAAGAGTGCCGATGATGCGTACTGGATGCGAACGGCCTATTTCCAGAAAACAAAAAATGAATTGGCATTGCCCTTTGAGGGAACCATTAATATCGGGACGGGGGATGGAGACATCGCGGTTCACCCTCAGGTCGCTCAGCATCGCGTGGCCACTTTAGACTTAGGCTATCGAGGAGACTCCTGGGCGATTACGGCCTCGGGCCTTTCCGAAAGCCAGACTGAGTTTGATGTGAATCAGCCCACGTGGATTTATCCAGATTACAGTGATCAGTATAAAGTGGGTTTAAATATTCTGACCAAGATCACTTCCTTTCATACGCTTGAGTTTGGCGGTATTCGCACTTTCAATAACTCTATCGACGTGCAAGGATTAGGTGGCGGAGCCAATCTCGATATCTATTCCTATCGCAATCAGTATGACAATGCCGCTGATATTCGAATCACATCGGTTTTTGCGCCTCGTCCCCATGGCTTCCTGTTTAAAACGAAATTTCGTTGGGCTTACGACTATAAAGCCGAGACATCTCTATTATCTGCAGACTTTACCTATATGCCGATTAAGAATCTGAGCCTTTTTGCGCGGACGGACCTGTTTGGCGGCCAGCGCGATCCAGGGCAGGTTTACAATAACTTACTGGTCAACTATCTTAATAAGGATAGAGGGCAAGTGGGGGTGAAGTATGTATTCTAAGTTCCTAACTCTAATCGCTGTACTCAGCTTAGTGGGATGCTCTTATTTCTTCGACGACAAAGAAGAAAAGAAAAATTCCTACAATCTATCGATTTCCGAAAAGGCCGGCGTCAGTTGCATCGAAGGTAATACTCAATTGTTTAAAGATTATTTTGATCTTAAGCGCGGCGACCGAGAGATCGAAAAAGATCTCATCGATATGAAGGCCTGCGTGCGCTCGGCGGTAGAGCTTTTCTTAAAGCACACCAAGGGCGCTCAGGGGAATTCTTATTCCACGATGGAAATCCATGATTTCCTCGCTCAAGCTTTTACGAGTTACTCGTATCCTCCCGGCTTTATGGACGAAGTGGTGCGACTTAAACATTCTTTAATTGGCGGCACCCCGTACTCTGTCACTAAAGCGGAATTACAGGATCTAATGGTTTACGTGGATTTTATTTACGAAAACCTGGCGGTGTTGGCTAAGGATCGCCACCTATTATTCTCTCAGCGCAAGGGTGATGATCGCGCCGAATTTTTAGCGGCGTCGGCGCGACTCCAAGTCGTGGTGCGCAAGTTCACGCAACTGAAGCGCAAAGACAGTGGAATTTTTGATTATGACTCTCTCACTCGTTTAGTGGGGTACTTTACCGAAGACGTGAGAGACAGCAGCACCACGTGGTCGAAGACTTTGGATCTGGTGAACTCGCTCCAGGCGATGTTGACCGCCGGTCGTCGCGACAATCTCAACATTCAAAGCTTCCCGCTGGCCGCCGAAAGTTTGGCTCAGATGTACATTGGTTATATCGAGTTCCAGAAATTTTTGCAGGAGCCCACCTTCTTTAAAGATCTTTCCTCGATATTTATTTTCCCTGGTTTAATCACGCCGTTGATTAAGAACCATACGGTTTACGAAGGACGCCACGTTGTGGAGTCTATGAACAATGTGCAGAGAAACATTTTTGTCCCTCTGCTCAACGCCGTCCACAAATCTCCTGAGCGGCGGATTTCGACGATTTACTTCGACGATTTGATCGACACACTTTTGAGGATTGGTTCGCTCTCCGAAACATTGAGTGCTTCGACTCTCAAAATGATGATCCCCGAATTCTTTGGCCGCTGGTTGAGTTCAGGAAACTGCGGCAACAGTTGTAAGAGCACCGCGCTCACCGCAGAGAATGTGAACGTGCTCCTTAAGCTTGTCGATGACTGGAAAGAACGTCAACTCTGGGTGAATGCCGTTGGTGTTCGTCATCGGAATTCCATTCGTTTAAATTCTGAGGCGACAGTGGCTCAGTCGGCAAATGTCATGGCGATGAAGCAGGCTATGGACTCGATCACCCATACTCATTGGGAAGACTATCTCGTCATCGGATCGAAAGACTTTAAGTACAAAGATTTGGTCATTTTTAACTCGATCTACACATTAACCTCGATCTTTACTCGTCCCTTCAATGAGAACTGGAAGAAGGAAAAAACGGTCGACTATTACATCACTCAGGATCAAACTCAGCAGCTTTATGAATGGTTACGAGAACTGGGTATTAATCTTAAGTTGGTGGATCCTCGATCGAGAAATTCTGGACGCAACGTTTTTATGGAAGGAAATTTATTTACTTCTATCGGAGCGGATGCAGATAAATTTGATTTCCCAGAGATCGTTGAATACCTGGGAATTACGTTTACTACGGGTAATAAATCGGTCGCCATTATGGAGAACGAATTTAAGAACTGTCGAATTCAGGGACTGGTCGATGTGTTTGATTTCCCTAAACTGGATGCGCTTTGTTTTAGAGAAGAACTTCATAGAAATTATGAGTCCTTGTTCTTTTCGACCATTCCGCGCCTAAAGGAATATACCAAGACTTTGAGCCCTGAGGGTCTTAACGAGCTTTTAAATAGCTTGGAGAAGGCGGCTCGCCAGGGATTGATCGTCAACGAACCGGCCGAGACCGATACGATGCGCTTTGTAGGGTCGATCATTCAGTACAGCGAGAGTTTGTTTTTACGTTTTGATGCGGATCAAAATAACGAGATTGATTCGGAGGAGTATAAGAAAGCATTGGCTCACATTACACCAAACATTCGCAAGGTCATCCGCGAGAGTTTGCCTCCGGCGACGGCGAGTTTTTTATATAACCAGTTTCCGGAGTTCGAAAGTAATTTGATTGCGTATATCATTCGCTACAAGACAGTCCCGGCCATTCTTGTCGCTGAAGTTAAGTTGGGCCAGTCGGCGGGTTTCGCGGCACTTAAAGCTTTTAAGCTTTGGGTGAATTCCGGCGTTCCGGAGTGGATGGATTGGTTAACTTCGAAGAAAACAACTGTTTCCCGAAGTGATATATTACTCGTGATCAGTGCATTATCCACGTTTAACCGAGCCAATCGCATTAAGGCTATGAAATCTGTTTTTGAAAATAACATAGTGGCATTTGATAACGGAATTAAAGATATCAACGATCCTATTCTTGAGAAGCTCA
The DNA here is from genome assembly GCA_019750295.1 of Bdellovibrionales bacterium. Taxonomy (NCBI): domain Bacteria; kingdom Pseudomonadati; phylum Bdellovibrionota; class Bdellovibrionia; order Bdellovibrionales; species Bdellovibrionales bacterium. Next base: position 86,023 of record JAIEOS010000017.1, read on the forward strand.
GTTTAGAACTTCAATGTAGTACTAAAAAAACCACCGAACTTAAACAGTGGCTCCTTGATCGGCAAAAAGATTACTGGGTGAAGAATCGTGAAGACGGATTCACATTGAGTATCCCATTCTTTAGTAGTTCAACGATAAATATTAAGCACGAAGATGTACCGACGAGCGGCCTCTGGGCCAATTGGTCAGGCGCCGTAACAAGAAAACTCATTGAATTACTTTACAAAGAGACCAGCCTGTCCTCATTGTGTTCATTACCCTATGTCGATGAGATCCAGCGAGTGGCTCCCGAGCAAGGGCCTCGGAAGGCCTCATCTCGCTAGTCTCGCCGTGATCAGCTTATTTTATTGAAATCAGTGAATTTTAATGGTGTGATGGCCCTCACTTATGGAGCCATCAAGTCTATCCCATGCCAAAGAACAGTGGATTGAGGACGTTAAAAAAGCGCTGAAGCTAGAGACCGCTCCGACGCTCCTTAAAAACATCGTTCATCATCAACATATTGAAGCCGTTTCCCAGGGAATATCTCCGTCGATGTATCAGCAACAGACGGCCAGAGCATCCCGTTTTCTATCGGTTCAAAACTACTCCGATCTCAAAAAATCGAAAATGGAAGAGTGGATCACATCCCCCTCGATAGGCCTTCGCTTTAAACAACTCGAAGATGCTAAGATTGTGCTTAGTGATAGCGCCGTCAAAAATAAGTCGTTGTTCCTTTCGCAGCCTTTTGCATTCGAGCTATCGAACTCCGACAATGATTTTATTTCTGCAAGCAAAGATCAAGTGGATCATTTGAATATGGGTTGGAGTCCGAGTTCTTTTGGACTCACTCGCGGGGAGATCTTGAAGCGCCCCTATAAAAATTGGGATGTGATTTTTAAAAACGAACAGCTTCACGATCCGCGCGTGCGTTGGTTTTATTTAAGCTCGGCCTCGTACCAGTGGGCAGGTGCGGAGGCTCATAGTGAGATCGCAATTCTTGCGTCTTTGGCCTTCGATACGGTTCAGGAGTTCCTCGATCTCGGATATACGGTCGACCAAGTGATTCCTCGGATCACCTTTGGCTTATCGATGGGTACGGATGTTTTGATCGAGAGTGCTAAAGTCACCGCTTTAAAACAGGTCTGGCTCAAGGTGTGCGAACTTTTTGGCGGGACACTTTCGGCAGATTCTATCGAGGTCTACGCATTGCCTTCGTTAAGATGTTTTAGTGGGCGCGATCCGTGGAACAATATCATGCGTCTCACGCTGATGAGTTTTTCGGCCATATTGGGTGGGGCTCATGGTTTTAAATGCATTCCCTACGATGTTCTTCGCGCTCAAAAAGATCCCGAGGCTCTTCGTGTTTCGACCAATATTCCTTTGCTGCTCACTCAAGAGGGCGTTTTGGATCGAGTTTCTAATCCTTTTGACGGCAGCCCATTGTTTTCGCAAACGGTGGATGTACTTTGTCAGCAAGCTTGGAGAGCCTTTAAAGATATCGAAGGCAAAGGTGGGATATTTGAAGCGATTCGCTCCGGGTGGTTGCAATCGGACGTGCGACAGTCGGCCGAGCGATCTAAGGAAGAAGTGGCTCACCTTAGCAAATTGATTCTAGGGGTGAACAAGTTTGTTTCGCAAAATGTTCCTAGTCGTAGCTCGACGGCGGTGGTGAAACTGCAAGATATCATTGATCCGCTCTTTTTAAAGAAAAACGAGGACGATTTTTTAAGTGTTGAACCGCTCATCGTTGAAGCTCTCAGTTACCCTTGGGAAAAAATCCAACTGCGAATGGATGATTATAAGAATAAAAACGAAACCTATCCTGTAGTGACAGTGGTGAAAGGTGCGGGGCCCATCAGCGAAAAACGGATGGAGTGGTTAAAAATGGTGTTAGGTTTAGCTCCATTTTCTATTCAGTGGATGACTCTCGATGATCTGTCGAGCGATACGAAACGCAGATTAAGTCCGACTCGGGTGACTCTGGTGCTTCCGAGCAGCGCCGAGAACGAAAGCCAAATTTTGACCGCCCTTCGCGAGCGTAAAGTGGAAAAGGTCTGGTATGTCGGCACCGCCAGAGCCGAATCGACCTTTGATGGTTATCTCGAAATGACATCCAACGCGCTCGAATTTTTAAAACAACTGCAAGAAGATTTGGTGGAGATGTAATGGCAAGACTCGATGTAAGCTCCATAGAATGGTCCGCGCCCCAAGGAAAAGTGAAGGACTCTCCAGCGCAGGAATTTTTAACGGCCGAGTCCATCCCTTATAAAAATATTTACGCGCCTCACGCCTCGCAATTTTCCCATTCATTTCCCGGGAGAGCCCCTTATGCCAAGGGACCGTATCCGACGATGTATCTTTCGTCACCTTGGACTATTCGTCAGTACGCGGGATTCTCGACGGCCGCAGAGAGCAATGCCTTTTATCGTCGAAACTTAGCCGGTGGCCAAAAAGGTTTATCCATCGCATTCGATCTGGCCACTCATCGTGGCTACGATTCCGATCATCCACGGGTGAGCGGTGATGTTGGAATGGCCGGCGTCGCTATTGATTCGATTCTTGATATGCGCGAACTTTTTGACGGCATACCGCTTGATAAAATGAGTGTCTCAATGACGATGAATGGAGCCGTTCTTCCCATTCTGGCGCTGTATATTGTTGCGGCGGAGGAGCAGGGAGTAGCACTCGATCAACTCTCGGGAACCATTCAAAATGATATCCTCAAAGAATTCATGGTCCGAAACACTTATATCTATCCGCCTCAGGCTTCTTTGCGAATTATCGCTGATATCTTTAAGTTTACTTCGCAGAATATGCCCAAGTTTAACAGCATCAGTATCTCGGGTTACCATATGCAGGAGGCTGGTGCGACATTAGATCTGGAACTCGCTTACACGCTCTGTGATGGACTTGAATATATAAAAACCGGCATGGCATCGGGGCTCGATATCGACGACTTCGCTCCGCGACTCTCGTTCTTTTGGGCGATTGGTATGAATTTTTATATGGAAGTCGCTAAGCTTCGAGCGGCTCGCGTGTTGTGGCAGGAAGAGCTTCAGAAGTTCTCTCCTAAAAAAGCCAAGTCTTTGTTGTTGAGGACCCATTGCCAAACTTCGGGTTGGAGTTTAACGGCTCAAGATGTTTACAACAATCTCACGCGCACGGCTTTAGAAGCCCTCGCCGCATCCATCGGTCAAACTCAGTCGCTCCATACGAATGCCTTTGATGAGGCGTTGGCGCTACCCACGGATTTTAGCGCCCTGTTGGCGCGGAACACGCAGCTGCTTTTGCAAATGGAAGCGGGAGTGACGACGTTCGTGGATCTCTTTGGCGGTAGTCACTTTATCGAGAGTTTAACAGAAGACCTCATCGCTCGCGCTCGCACGCACATGAAAGAGATCGAGGAGTGTGGGGGAATGGCTCGGGCGATCGAAATGGGTCTCCCAAAAATGCGCATTGAGGAAGCTGCGGCTAGGACTCAAGCGCGAATCGATTCCGGCCATCAGCCCCTCATGGGCGTGAATTGCTTTAAAAACCCAAATACAGAAACTGTCGATGTTCTTAAAGTGGATAATAGTGCCGTACGCCAGCAGCAGTTGGATAAGCTCAAGCGTTTACGGAGCGAGAGAGACGAAGGCCTGGTGAAATCTAAACTCAAGGCTTTGACAATGTCTGCGGAAACTGGAGAAGATAATTTATTAGATCTTTCCGTTAAAGCTATACGCGCGAAAGCCACCGTTGGCGAAATTAGCGAAGCTCTTGAGAAAGTCTTTGGACGCTTTAAAGCGTCCACTCAAGTGATCTCCGGAGTTTATGGAGCAGAGATGAAACAGGATCCAGAAGTTTTAAAAAAACTGCGTTCACGCACCGAAAAGCTTCGGCAAAAATTAGGGCGAGCTCCACGCATCTTGATTTCTAAAATGGGACAGGACGGCCACGACCGTGGCCAAAAAGTGATCGCCACAGCGTTTTCGGATTTTGGCTTTGATGTGGATATCGGGCCTTTGTTTCAAACTCCGTATGAAGTGGCCAAGCAAGCCATCGAAAATGATGTGCATATTGTTGGCGTCAGTAGCTTAGCGGCGGGGCATTTAACGCTCGTTCCTCAACTGGTGGAAGAGCTCAAGAAGTTGGGGCGTTCGGATTTGATCATTGTCGTTGGTGGAGTGATTCCTCCTTCCGATTACGAGCCGTTACGATCCTTTGGTGTTCATGCGATTTTTGGGCCCGGAACGAATTTGCCAGAGGCGGCTTCGAATCTTCTCTCTCAGATTGAAAGTCAGTCCTCATGAAAGTGGCAGATCTGGTCACTCAACTCAAAGCGAAGAATCGATTGGCGTTAGCGCGTGCGATCACTTTGGTGGAAAGCGAAAACGAAAAAGATCAGCTCGAGGCCGATCAGCTTTTAGAGTCTCTTAAGGATGTCAAAACCGAGAGTTTTCGTATTGGGATCTCGGGCTCTCCCGGTGTGGGAAAAAGCACTCTCATCGAAACACTCGGATTAGAATTTATTAAGTTAGGTTATCACGTGGCCGTTTTGGCGATTGATCCTTCCAGTGATATTTCCCAGGGAAGTATTTTGGGAGATAAAACGCGAATGGAAGATCTGTCCCGAAAGGAAGAGGCGTTTATTCGCCCCTCACCCAGTCGAGGCTTTTTGGGTGGGATTGGCATTGCTACTCGCGATGCGATTCGCCTGTGCGAGGTGGCTGGCCATGACATCGTCATTGTAGAAACCGTAGGAGTGGGGCAGTCGGAGAGCTTAGCGGCTCAGCTTGTGGATTACTTTGTCTATGTCTCGATTCCTGGAGCGGGTGATGACTTGCAGGGAATTAAAAAAGGGGTTCTCGAGCGCACGGATGCTGTTGTGATCAATAAAGTGGACGGGCAAAATAAAGTGGCGGCGGAGATTGCACAAAAGCAGTACCAGTCCTCTCTTAAAATTTTAAGAGCGGCCGATATTCCGGTGTATCTGGTGAGTGCGCTACAAAAGACAGGGATGGTGGAGCTCACTCAACACTTTAAGAAGGTGTGGGGAGATCATAAAATGGAAATTTTATCTCGCCGGCAAACGCAGGAAAATTTTTGGGTGCGCATTTATCTCGATTATTTTTTAAAACTCAAAGTCGACGGCGCTCTCCGCAGCCACCCTCAAACGCCAACCTTGTCGAACGAAAACTCCGCTCGCAAACAAGCCCGCCACCTCCTCACCACCCTCAAATTCTAATCCGTCCGGTCGGTACGCCGATACTTTTTGAGAACCGGTGCATTATTCATAATGCACCGGTTCTCAAAAAGTATCGGCGTACCGACCGGAGGCCTTCGGTGCTGACCGGACGAAAGGTGTGATTTTTGGGGGAGGTGGGTCTAGGGAGCTCCGACTATTGGGGATCTCGATTTACTTTCATTCTTTGGAAACGATAAAATAGGGGGAATGCGTAAGCTTATTTCTCTGCTCTTTATTATTCCATTTCTCACTCTAAGTTTATCGTCTTGCACGACCAGCGAGGACGAGACCGAGGACAACGCGATCGAAGCGGAATTGAATTCTGAGCTGGAAGACATGGAAGGCTCTGGTACCAACGCCGATCTTGATGTCGAGAGTGATGATGGCCTCGAGGACTTTGACGATACAAATTTCGAGGATGATGGGAAAGAGTTCGCTTCCGATTCCACGACGGACTCATCGACCGACGACGACTTTTTCTCAGATGCGGACACGCCTCCGTCCGGTCCGGGAAATAATCCTCCGGTCCTTGCCGAAAACGATCTCAAGCAGGAACTTCAGCAGGGCGCAGTGCCTCCTCCGGCCTCGGCGGACACCGCAGGCACCGCTGTTCAAGCCCCTTACCCCGAAGATATTCCTCCCGCAGTCCCTTTGCCTAAAGATAACGGCGCTAATGGACCTGTCACGTCTCGATCGACATTTCCTCGTATTGAAGACTACGAAAGCATTAATCCTACGCCCGATGTTCCCAAAGATGATTTAGGTGTGGCCGATCCTCTTGTGTCCCAAGTCGATGCGCCTCTCCCGTCCATGCGGGCGGCGAAAGAAGTCGTTCCTATTTCGAAGATCGGTAAGGATCCGTTTTTTAGAAACGAACGTATCATGAACACCGTTTACATCGCTCGCCCCGGTGATGACATGGGCACCATCAGTCAGAAAATTTTTAACGAAGATCGAACCGCACAGCTGCTCGCCGATAATCCTCATATCAGTAAAGGGATCGAACCTGGCGATAAGGTCTATTACAATTCGATCAATCGACCGGAAGATAAAAAGACCATCATGACTTATTTTGAAGACAGTCGTTATGCTCCTCAGTATTACACCACAAAAAATGATGATGATATTCGAAAGATCGGCCAACAGCTTTTAGGCTATGCCGATGCGTGGAAAGAAATTTGGGCGGTGAACGACAGTTTGCAAACTCAAGCCATGCTCCCTGCAGGGTTAAAGATAAAATATTGGACCGGCAACGAAGTGCGCGAGACTCCGCCACCTAAGGCCACTCCCGTAACCACAGAGCCCGAGGTCGTTGCTGAGACTGAGCCAAAGCAGGAAGCCGAAATTCCTTTAAATATTACCAATATCGAGACACCACTTCCGACCACGTCGGGTACGACGGTGAATACGGATGATCCCGCTTTATCGGCAGGGATCACAGAGCCTTTACCTATGGCTCCAGATGCCTCTGTGCCACCGACACCCAACACGCCTCAAGTGAAAGACGGTAGCTCTACAACTACGATTGCGGCACTGGCTTTGATCGCTATGGCGGTGATCATTCTCGTGGCGATTCAAATTAAGAATCGTCGCAAAGATCCCGGAGCTATGCCTCCGAGCCTTGAATTCACGAAAGTGTAAAGCGCAGTTCATTTCCTTTTTTTTCTGTCACTCGAACCTGGGGCAGGTCCCCTCGTTTGATTTGTGGCGCGGGGCCGGCGCGCTCTAGCCAGGATAAGTATTCGCGCTCGGAGTTGCGACAATAGAGCCACCGTGTTTTTCCCTTTTCGTGGAGCTCGTCGCTGACCACTCGACCCTCATTTGAATTTTTGTTCTGGGACGACTTACTGAGGAGTAAGTACGAGTAAGTGAGAGTATTGTTCTTAATGGGAAGTTGGGCCTCGATGGCAGAAAACCAGGCGGGCTGCTCCCAGTGAATTCGATCATGGCACCAATCCGTCTTCGAGTGAGTGAGAAGGGGGCAGGCCTCACGATGGGTGCACGGGGCGAGGATTTCGAATTGGGCCTCCATAAAAGTGGAGCGCAAAGCCATGAGATTTCGACCGATCTTTTGGGTGGAGGGCTCAACGATCAAAACCGTGTCCAGTTGAGAGACCCACCGAGGGAGCGTCGCTAACTCATTGAGAGAATAACTCATCACTCCCCAGCTTCGAGAGTTGGGAGTCGAATCGTAAGCGGCGGTCCATTGAAGGATGGGCGAGCTCTCGAGAAAGCCGTAGAGCTCCTTGGCGGCGCCGCTCTTTTCGATGGCCGTGTAGGGTGTTTGCGGGGTGATCCAATCGCTATCGAGAAGAGCCAGTCGGCTACTTCCTAAACCGAAGCCAAAATCGAGCACAGGAGCGGTGGTGTTCTTGGGAATGTGGCTTTTGGCCTCATCGAGAATCTTAAGATGGCGAACGTAATTGAGCGGAAAAAAGTAACTGAGATAGGCCACTTGCGACTGGGTTTTGCTCCATGGAGTTTCTCGGCCCCCCTCTTGATAGAAGTGAGACAGCGAAAGAACGCATTCGGCAATCTTTGATGGTTGATTTAACGAGTACCCCAGCTTTGCTAAAGCTCTCTCGATTTTCGCTTGATATTTCTCGGGAAAGGAATAAATTTTCGGCACTAACACGTCTTAAAATGGAGAGTGTATTATGTCAGCAAAGAAATCGAGTTCGAGTAAAACGACTAAAACCGTTAAAAAAACGCCCAAGAAGACAGAAGTCGCCGCCGCCCCCAGTGCGATCGTCGGCAAAAAAGTGGGCAAATTTTCGTTAGAAGCCACTGATGGCGTTATTACTGAAAAAGACATTTCCACTCCCACCGTTTTGTACTTTTACCCCAAAGATAATACCAGCGGTTGCACCCAAGAGGGTCATGATTTTAAAGACAAATTCATGCAATTTAAAAAGTTAGGTGTAAAAGTTTATGGGGTCTCTCGCGACTCCATCAAGTCCCACAATAGCTTTCGCCTCAAGCAGCAGTATCCCTTCCATTTGATCAGCGATCCCGAGGAAAAGCTCTGTAAAATCTTCGACGTGATCAAAGAGAAGAGTCTTTATGGACGTAAATACATGGGTGTGGATCGCAGTACGTTTTTGATCGATGGAAACGGAAAAGTGATTCAAGAGTGGCGCGGAGTTAAAATTCCTGGCCATGTGGAACAAGTTTTAGAGGCGGCGAAAGCCGCCTTCTAAACGGCGGATACAATTACTGACGCGTGTATTTGACTTCGAGTCCATAAGTTCGAAAGACCCATTTGGACTCGGTCACGTTAAAATTCGTGGTGTGGAAGATACTGTTATCCTCCACGAAAAATCCTAAGAAATCGCCCTTTTGGATATCGCCCACGAGGACCTTGGTGAAATCCGCTGTTTCGGTGTACTTCACTGGTGCGTAGGATTTTTCCGGAGTGAAGACCTCTTGATCGGCCTGATACTGAACATAGTCTTCACCTTGGTAGATGGGATTATAGCTCTTTAGAGTCCCAAAAGTGATTTCGCTAAATCGAGGCTGATAGTTTTTAACCACATCAGGAATTTCTTCGTCCACGACTCGGGTGCATTTCACAAACTGAAGGGCGCTTTTGCACTCGTAGCTGAGGTTCATCAGCTCGGCGATGCGAGCTTGCCCCGCCTCTGTGCCGGGATAAACCACTTCGTGACGAATAATACTGGGTGATTGAACTTCGCCCGAAAAAACGAAACGACCTTCGATAGCGAACGCCAACGTCGGAAACAGAAGACCGATTAAAAATATTTTCATAAACTCCCCCTTAGGACTCTTATTGAAGTCAGTGGGGGAGAATCTGTCAATAGTGGAAACTGAGTTTCTTCTTAATTTCCGCGGGGAGTGCGGGAAGCTTTGAGCGGGGCACAAGGAATGTCGCCAAATTGAAGAGATCGGTGAACACTTTATGTTTATCAGCGGCAGCGGCCAGATACTTATGACCCGAGGAGCCTCCGGTTCCCATCTTTGCGCCGAGCATACGGTGGGCCATCTGGGCATGACGTTGGCGCCATTGCGTAAAATTTTCGTCCAGGGTCTGCAAGCAAGCCATCAATTTGAACGGCGCTTGAAGAAGAGGTTCGTCTCGATACAGCTGAATAAATAAAGCTGCTTGAAGGGCTTTGTAACTGAGGCGCCAATGATTGTTGTCTTGAAGTTTTTTGTAATCGTCTGGATTAAAAATGGCCTCAAAACTTTCGCGATTGGACTTGATGCTCGCCAAATGTTGTTCCTGGCTGGACCGATCAAGTCCCGCGGCCTTCACGGCCACTTCGCTTTCGTTAAACATTTTTTCGACAGTGCCTTTATAGGTCTGCCAAAAATCAAAGTTTTTCGTGGCGATAAACGGAGTTCGTTCGAGCCATGCTTCTAAGGAGTTAAAGAGAGTTGTTTCTTTCTCCGAGGCGCTGGCTTCCGGGCGCTCTTCAGGCTTTAGCAATTCTTTGTAGTCTTGATTATTAAAGCGCAGGCGGCGATTGAGCCCCATTTTGTTTTCGATCAAACGGAACTGCTGGCTCTGAAATCCCGAGGCGGGCACGAGCAGTTCGCGGAAATCGAGAAAATCCAAAGGAGTCATGGTTTCCAGAACATCCACCTGTTGAATTAATAACTTTTGGATGCCGATCACTCGCTCGAGGCGGCCAATCATTTTTAACATTAACCCTTCCTCGATGGAGTCCTGGGCGAAGATTTCTAAAACACTATCGACTTCGAAGAGAATTTGTTTGAACCAAAGCTCATACACTTGATGAGTAATGATAAAGAGCATTTCTTCGTGAGCGGGATTTCCGATTTTTTCACTTTTACGCTCCTGAAGCTGAATGAGATCGTGGACTCTGAGGTAATCCGCATAGTTGGTGGACGCAAATTTATTGTTCATAGGGATCTCCAATTATTCTCTGAGTAAACTTTTAAGTCGTGTGACGAAATTTATAATGTCCTGCTCTCGAGTCCCAAAAGAAGTCATCAATCGACATTCTAAGGTGTGCTCATCCCAGACGTAAAAGAAATACTCGTCTTTAAGGGGTTTAATCACCTTTTTGGGAAAAATGCAAAAGACCGCATTCGACTGCACCGGCTGGGTGACCGTCACCTGCGGCAGATCGCTCAGTTGCTGCGATAAAAGCGTCGCCATATGGCACTGATGGCGGGCGATCTCCTTCCAGAGGTTGTTCTCGAAGTAGGTGAGGAATTGCGCCGCAATAAAGCGCGTCTTAGAGGGCAGTTGACAGGACTGCTTTCGCATAAATTTAAAATCTTCATCGAGCTCAGGCGAGTTGACCATGACGATCTCGCCGCCGAGTAAACCATTTTTAGTCCCACCAAAAGAAACAACGTCGGCCAGTTGAAGGATATCTTTAAGATGGCAGTCTAAGGCCACGGCGGCGTTAGCGAGACGAGCCCCGTCGATATGAAAGATCAAATTCTTTTCTCGGCAAAAATCGCGAATCGCCGTCATCTCCTCCAGGGAGTAAACAGTTCCGTATTCGGTGGGTTGGGTGATAGAAACGGCCTTGAGCTGGCTGTAGTGTTGGTCGCCCCGGCGTATCCAGTGAGTCTCGATATCTTTCACCGAAAGTTTTCCCTGGTGATGAGGCACCGTGAGCACTTTGCAACCGATGAGTTTTTCGGGCGCGCCACATTCGTCCACATGGAGATGAGCCACGTTAGTGCATAAAACGCTGTGATGAGATTGAACACCTGTGCCGAGAGCTAAAACGTTGGCGGCAGTCCCATTAAAAACGATATGAGAATTGTGGCAGCCGAAATTTTGACGAATATATTTTTTTAAACTCTGAGACAAATCATCCATCTCGTAACTGGGGGCGTAGCCGGCGTTGTTCTCGACGAGAGCCTGCAGGATCTGAGGATGAACTCCGGAGTGATTATCACTTCCAAAGCTGATGCGAGATTTAAGAGTGGAGGAAGACATGGAGCACCTGGGCCGCCAATTTAGCGGTGCGTTCGTCGATGTCGAGAGGAGGAGAGACTTCAAAAATGCCGAGGCAGCGGACATCGAGGCGTTGATTTAAAATTTGAAACAGAGTGAGAAATTCGTGAGGAATGAACCCGGTGGCGTAACTGGCACTACAGCCCGGGGCGTAGGCGGAGGAGAAGGAGTCCATATCGAGGCTCAAGTAGGTCGGGCGAGGGGATAACAAAAGGGGAGCCAGCGTGTCGAGTGAGGTTTGCACGAAATTGTTTTTAAAGTTGAGCTCTTCCAACGTCAGAATTTTTGCACCTTTGCTTTTGGCCCATTCGTAATGAGTGGGACTATTGCAGTGAGCTTGAATTCCCATTTCGACAAAATCAAATTCTCCGAGCTCCGTATCGCTGAGCAAGCGATAGAACGGCGTGCCACTTGAAAGACCTTGCGTGGTCGGTCGTACATCGAGATGGGCGTCAAAATTAATCACTAGCGGCCGGTGCTTTGAATTCCGCTGAGCCCTGAGAAAGCCAGCTCCTTCGGCGTAGGCGTAATCGTTGCCGCCACCGAGACCGATCCAGCGATGTCCCTTTTCCATATGGGAGTAAGAAACGGCTTTGACGGCTTCGTGTCGAGCCTCCAGGGGCGAATTTAATTTTAAATTTCCGAGATCAAAAAAAGATTTGGCGTTGGAAGCCCAAGGAGAGGGCGTCATTTTATAAAAGTGTTTACGGATGAGATCGGGAGCGAGGGCGGCGCCGAGGCGTCCGCCGTTGAGTTTGATTCCTTCGTCGTCGGGATAGCCCGCAATGATGCAAGAGTCGGGAGCCCGTCGAGGGCTGACAAATTCACCTAAGCGCTTGTCTCCCTCCTTCGTCGACTTAAAAAAAAGATCTGTCGAACACGGTTCAAACTGGCTCATAAAGTTCCTACTTTAAAAGCTTTGCCACTTGGTCCCAGTTGACGAGTTTCCAGAAGGCTTCGAGAAACTTCGGACGAGCATTACGGTAATCGATGTAGTATGCGTGCTCCCAAACATCACAAGTTAAAAGTGCCGTCTGGTTCTTAGTCATTGGTGTTTCGGCATTTGAAGTCTGTGTGATGGCGAGTGAGCCATCTGGGTTTTGCACGAGCCAAGCCCAACCACTTCCAAACTGAGTGATGGCGGCGTTAGTGAATTTTTCTTTAAATTTTTCGACAGACTCGAAATTCTTTTTGATGGCGTCTGCGACTTTGCCTTGGGGCTCGCCGCCACCTTTAGGGCTTAAGCAATTCCAAAAGAACGTGTGATTCCAAACTTGAGCCGAGTTGTTGAAAACTCCGCCAGAGGATTTTTTGATGATGTCTTCGAGAGACATGTTTTCGAATTCTGTGCCTTTGATCAATTCGTTGAGTTTCGTAACGTAAGTCTGATGATGTTTTCCGTAATGATACTCAAGAGTTTCTGCGGACATGTGGGGAGTGAGAGCATCTTTTGAGTAAGGAAGTTCGGGTAAAGTGAAAGCCATTTGAGACTCCTTCGTTAAAGTTAGGTCTCGAACTATAGTCAATTTCGCTTAAGTGTTCAAAAGGATTGAAGATTGCTATTAGACGCGCGAAGTTACGCCCTAACCCCCTGAACATATACATTTATGTGAATCTCGTGCCGCCCTGTTGAAATTTCAGACCAATGGGGTAATTACCGAAGTACGCGATTTTATCGCAATTGGAGGGAGAGAGAATGAAAGCAATTCTATTTTTAGGGACATTGGTGTTTGTCGCGTCTCAAGCCGTGGCGAATCCAGATCCCAAAGACATATTTAATTTCGTATTTGATGTGATCCAAGATCAGATCAACAAAGATAATGGTCCTCAACATTATGGACCCGGTCATGGATACGGTCCTGGTTTTCCTGGCGGTCCTCATCATCCCGGCAACCCCGGTCCCGGTTGGCCACCACCGCCGCCACCTCCTGTTGCGAACAAAGTGATTCTTGAGCAAAACGGCGCCAATCTTCTTTTAGGTCGAACGTTCATTCAGAATAAAGCTGTCGACAGCGTCGACTTCCCGGCCTGTAACGCGAGCGCGAACCAACGCGTGACTCATTTGATCGTGCGCGCTCAGCAGAGTGCCGTTCAGCTCAATCGTGTGCGCGTGACTTATGCCAACGGGCAAGAGATCGTACTTTTGCAGAACGTTGCTCTTCAGAAAGGTCAAAGCACGACGTGGATTCCGTTAGATCAAGCTCGCTGCGTGCGCAAGATCCGTGTGAACGGTGAGGCTTTCGGTCCTGGACCTTATTCAAAAACAGCGGTTGTTTCCTTTATCGGTTATATCGAAGGATACTAAGCGCCCGCGAGACCTGTCGCTTTCTTGACAGGTCTCAATCCCAGATTTAACGGCACCCGATTGCTCAAAGTCCAGCCACTAGAGACCATAGATCTACGGTACATCTTGGGGGGACGCATGAATTGGGGAATGATCCGCACGGCTGCGGCAGTTTTAGTAATATCTCAGACCGCATTCGCGGGTGATTATTGGTTCGAATTAAAAGCCAAAGACAAATACGAACGCAGCGATCTTGCGGCTCAGGGCTTTGATATTGTCAGTGTTGAAAAAGATCGGGTGACCGTCGTCGGTGACGAATCCGAAATTGAAAAGGCCGAACAAACGGGCCGTTTAATATCAGTTTATAAATCGGGAATGTCTCCGTTTGATTTCCCCGCAAAGGACGAACAGTTTCATAACTACAAAGAGCAAACAGAAATTCTTCAGGGTATTGTTAAAAAATATCCAGAGATCGCAACTCTGGAGTCCATCGGAAAAACGGCGGAGCAAAGAGAGATTTGGGTTTTACGTTTATCGAAAGCCAAGCCGTCGGCTGATTTGCCCGCGACCTTGTTGATGGGCGGTCACCATGCGCGTGAGCACGTTTCGGTTGAAGTTCCCTTATTTCTCGCGAAGTATTTGATCGAGAATTATGAGAAGAAAAATCCCCGGATCGTTGCGATGTTAGAGAGTCAGGAAGTGTTCATTATTCCGCAGCTCAATATCGACGGTTCGGAATACGATATCGAAGGCGGCAAATATAAAAGTTGGCGCAAAAACCGCTCGCGAAACGCCAACGGGACTTTCGGAACGGATCTTAATCGCAATTATGGTTTTGGCTGGGGAGATGTGGGCGCAAGTTCAAATCCTGCGAGCGACACTTATCACGGCCCCAACCCTTTTAGCGAACCGGAAAGTCAGGCGGTGAAAAACTTTATCGAAAAGCATTTAAACATTTCGGTATTAGTGAGTTATCACACGTTTTCGGAATTGATTCTTTGGCCCTGGGGACATGTCGACGAAGAGCTTCCCAACAAAAAAGATCTCGCGGTTTTTAAGACCATGGGGAACGCCATGGCGAAAATGACGGGCTACACACCTATGAAATCCGGTGATCTTTATTTGGCAAGTGGGGACACCTGCGATTGGGCTTACGGTGTCCATGGGATCTTCGCCTTCACGTTTGAGTTAGATCCCAAGAGCATGTGGGAGGGTGGCTTCTATCCCGGTCAGAGCGTTCTGACTGAGGTGTTCAATAAAAATCTGGAGCCGGCGCTGTACATGATCGAGAGCTCGAAGAATCCTTATGGGGTTAATCCATAAAATTTGGTGGTGCCAGGGCGATAGGATCACGAGGGATCGACAAGTATTACGGTTTCGAGAAAAGATTGAGGCAGCTTCGAAATTGGAAAATCTCGCGGGGATTGGCGCGCTCGATTCTGGCGACGTCTTTGTGGAACTGACGATCCGCCTGAGCGACGCGATCGAGATCTAAAGATTTGTAGGAGAATTTTTTAAATCGCATGGAGTAGGACACGGGAACTTGGTCCATGGGAGGTGAAGACTTCCACTTTCTGTGATTGAACCAGCCTCGCCGCTCCTCGAGAGATCGGACTTCGATCCTTAAGCTTTGAGTGGAGGTGTCTAAAGTGAACGTGTATTCCATCGTCGAACGAATATCCCCATCAATGGCGCGCTTGAAACGGCCCTGTGCATAGAAGTTGGTGTGCATTTGCAAAACACGAAGTTCGACGACGTTTTCTGATACCTTGAGCGAGCTCTGTTCAAAAACGCCCACCTGCTTTTCGCCCACTCCATACAATAGTCCCCCGTCGCTGTAGGGGTCGGGTTGCGCGTGGAGGCCTCGTCCTAAGTTTTCGATATCGATCGAAGGAGCTGTCGTCACCATTCCTAGGCCTTCCGGATTTCGAAGCAAGGTTTTATACATGCGAATTCGGAATCTTCGGCGGGTGGTATTTAGGCCGAACCAGGGCTTTGCGTCCTCGATGTAAATGCTCGCCACTTCGTTGAAGGGACCAGTGCCATTGACAATCACGTAGGATCCAATGATTGGTTCGAGGGCTGCCTCTGTGAGGGACTGACGCGGAATTGATTCTCGGTAAAGCCCCTGGAACCAATTCTCGAGATCGACGACCACGTTGTCGTTGAAAGCTCGAGGTGCCGGAGACGCTCCGGCGGTTAAAAAAGGAAAGAGGACGGCAAGAAGGATTAAGGCCATGCGGTGGATTATACCGTAAATGAGCACCAAAAATCTCGGCGCCTGGAGAGCTTTGCAATAATGACAAATTAAAATGTGAGGTCTACAGGTCTTTAGCTGTAGAGCTTCTTTTGGACGATGTAATCCGAAATCTCGGCAGGGACGAATCTCTTCCAGTCTTTGTCGTTGGATTTAATCATTCCTTGGAGTTTTTGATCGCTGATGAGGAGATCTGGTTCGCAGTGATGGTCCTTGATGTCCTCGAGATACTCGTTTTGTAGTAAGTGTTGGAACAGGAACTTGTTTTTGTCGGAGGGCGAGTAGGTTTGCAATGTGAGATACGGGAATTTGGGATTTTTTAAAAATTGCGAGTCCACAACCGCAGCGGGTGTCGGGTAAAAATACATTCGCGTCTGGTCTTTAAAAATACGCGAGATGGATTCTAGAGAATGGAGATCGCTAATCTCGAAAAAATCGATCAGTTTTTTACTGGGATACACAAAGTGAATGGGCTCTTTTGTAAATCGAGCACAGTACTCCGTCATAAGATAGCTTTCTTTAAACTGAGTGATCAAAATGTTCTGCTTTGCCAGTAGGAGCATGCGGATGCGGTGGACTAAATTGTCGAGTGTTGAGGCTTCAAAGTTTTTCTCAACGACGATTTCGCTCACTAAAAATGGCGAGCAATCGCCTTCGGTTTTACTTCCGCAAAAGTGATTGCGGGCGCTCAAGAGCATTTCGAGATCGGATGTTGTGATCGGATTGAATGCCGCTCGGTGAAGTAAAACTTGCCGCCCGAAAAGTTCCTCCGCCAAATGACTGATTTGGCCATCGGCACGAATCAATACGGCGGGTGAAAGATTGTGCTCTAAGAGGCGAAGGTTTGCGCAATGAATGTCTTCGCCTTTAAATACCGGTCCAGCGAGTTTGACCACATTCACTTGAATTCGATCTTTCAGATCGCCATCAATCAAAGAGCGAATGAGTTTTGAGACGTCTTGTGTATAGTGAAAGGCCGCGTACACCAAGTTCACACCTAAAACGCCCACGGCTTCTTGCTGTTGCACATTCGAGGGGTCAAGGAGGCGGATGTGGAGTATAATTTCGTTGGCTTCGCCTTCCGGCGTGCACTGGAATTTAATGCCGATCCATCCGTGACAATCGCCTTTGTATTTTGGACTGCGAGCTGCGATGGTATTGGCGAGCGAGAAGAGCTGTTTTGATTTTTTATATTCGGGTTTAATACGTTCTTGCAGAAGATCGTATTCGTAATCGATCATCTTCCGTAGGCGACTCTCCACCACGTAGCGGCCACTCGGTTCGGGGCCGTAGATCGCATCACTAAAAGTCATATCGTAAGCGGAGATGGCTTTGGCGATCGTGCCTGAGGCGCCGCCCACTTTAAAAAACCAGCGGGCAATTTCTTGCCCGGCGCCGATCTCGGCAAAGGTCCCGTAAAAGTTACGGTTCATGTTGATCGTATGGGACTTTTCGTTGGTGGAGATCGATTTATGGTTTTCCATAAAAAAAGAATGCCAGCATCCGGGGATGCTGGCAAGGAACTCTCTCGTTTTCAAGACGGGAGCAGGCTTATTTTTCTTTCATCGATAAAAGGTCGATCGTGGTATTGGCGACCAGTGATTTCTCCATAGACAATTTGCTCATGATCGACTTACCGGCGACGAAGGCGCAGTTCTTACATGCCATAGCTTCAACGTTTTTTAACTGCCATGCGCCAAAAGTCATTTCAGGGATGATGATTTTTATAGCTTCGATCTCTGAACCGCCGGCGGTGATCTTCGTTTCGCCTTTGTTGATAAATTGGATACCCATGTTGTTGAGATAATCGATATCTACAGTGGTGTAGGAATCTTCATTCACTATAAATAATTGCATATCCATGGCGTTAGCGAAGACCCCGGGAGCAAAAAAGTGGTTCCCAATTTTAGAAACCGTAATTTCTTTAAGAGCATACTTCGCTTGGAAGGCTTTAAAGTCATTCTTTACGTCCATAGATAATCTTTCCCAAACTTTTTGAGTGCGTGGAACCGAAAGATTATAATTACCGATGATACTTAAAGCTTCGGGGAACTGGTTGGACTTTCGGAGCATTTCGATCATGCCTTCAGCCACTTTAAGATTGTCGGGCTGTTCGCGCATAGCTTTGTAGTACCATTCTTTAGAGTCGTTGTAATATTCTTTCTCACCTAAGCTTTTTGCAAAACTCGCTTTGTGGCGAAGAGATAAATCGGTGATCGACTGAAGTTTATTAAAGACGAGGATGGCTTTGTCGTGTTGATTGGCTTCGGTGAGAGCAATTCCGTACTCACCAACGATGATGGGGTTTTTAGAATCTTTATTGTAAGCGTTGCTGAGGGCTGAGAACTTACAGCCGAGTTTATTGAGTTTATGGCAGGTGACGGCCATGCTGAATTCATCTTGAGCGGTGTTTAATTTGACTGACGATTTAACGTTGTATGAAATGCGTTGAACCAAGTTTGAGCCCCATTCGTGAAAACCGTATCCCGAAGCGGCTACCGCTCCAAGAAACAATCCCAGCTTTACCAATGAGCCTTTTGATTTATTCTTCTTTTTGTACATATGTAATCCTCCGACAGAGGGACCATGTGCAAAGTCCTTTCCAAGCGAGGCGCTATATACTGATTCTCACAAGAAAAAGTGCCGAACAAAGGCACTCAAAAAGACTCCAAGTTCCCAAAAAGGTTCCAGCTCCCTGCGTGCACGAAAAAGGTTCCAGGTTCCTTGAAGGAACCTGGACCCTTTTTAGTGCACGCAGGGAGCTGGAACCCGCTGTCTAGGGTTTGGAGATCGGG
>JAIEOS010000018.1 GCA_019750295.1 Bdellovibrionales bacterium
TCTGCTGATCGAAAAAAAATGACCCAAAAGGAGCTCTAGATGGTTCTCTGTCTTGACGTAGGAAATACACAAATTCACGGGGGCGTTTTCGACAATGACCAACTCGTATGTCAATTTCGCAAAACCTCCAAAGATCAATCGTCTTCTGACGAATACGGGCTATTTCTTCGCTCTATCCTCCGCGAGAATGATGTCAATCCGTCCTCCATTCGCAAAATTGCATTTTGCTCGGTCGTGCCCGACACAGTCTACTCCTTGAGAAGCGCATGCATAAAGTATTTCGACATGGCTCCTTTTGTCCTTCAACCCGGTGTAAAAACAGGCCTTAAGATTAAATATAAGAATCCAGTGGAAGTGGGCGCCGATCGTATCGCCAACTCGGTCGCCGCCACTTTCCTTTATCCCAACGAAAACCTTGTTGTGATCGACTACGGAACTGCAACTACGATGTGTATTATTAATAAAGAAAAAGACTACCTCGGGGGCGCCATTCTCCCCGGTATTCGCATCTCGATGGAAGCACTTGTCAGTCGCACCGCAAAGTTACCCACCGTAGAGATCAACCGACGGGAATCTGTGATTGGGCAAACAACCATCGAAAGTATCCAAAACGGATTATACTACGGGCAAATCGGGATGACTCGTGAACTCGTTCAACGAGCACGCCAGGAGGCCTTCGGCAACAGTCCGTGCAAAGTGATCGGGACCGGAGGCTTCTCATCGCTTTTTGAAAAAGAAAAATTATTTGATGTGATTATTCCAGATCTCGCATTGCGCGGTCTTTATCTAGCTTTAAAAATGAACCAGTGAGGTATATATGCAAGTGACACTCTTAAAATCTAAAATCCATCGCGCGACGGTAACGGACGCCGATCTGAATTACGAGGGCTCGATTTCGATCTGCCCCACACTGATTGAGTCTGCGGGATTTATCATCCACGAAAAAGTGGATATTTATAATTGTAATAACGGGGAACGATTTTCCACGTATGTGATTCGAGGTAAAGAAAATGAAATCTGCCTCAACGGAGCTGCGGCTCGTAAAGTTCATCGTGGAGATTTAGTCATTATTGCTTCTTACGCTTCTATGGACGTCGAAGAGGCCAAATATTACAAACCCGCCGTGATTTTAGTGGACGAGAAGAACAATCAGAAAGTTTTACCCAAACTTTAAATCAAATTTCCGCGACCAGCGAGGCCCACTTTGGATGGAAGTGGGCGTCCCAACTGCTGCGCCATCCAACGGGTCGTCTTAATCAGTTGATCCAAATTCACGCCGGTTTTGTATCCCATTCCTTCGAGCATGTAGACGACATCTTCGGTGGCCACGTTACCTGCTGCTCCCGGAGCATAAGGGCAACCGCCAAGGCCGCCGATGCTGGCGTCGAAGGTTGTAATGCCGTAATCCAGACTGGTCACGATATTGGCCAGTGCGGTGCCACGGGTATCATGAAAGTGCATCGCGAGTTTTGAAGCCTGCTTCGGAGTGAGCTTTAAAAGATTCTCGACGTGTCTTGGTGTCGCCACTCCAATAGTATCGCCCACGGAAACTTCGTAAACACCCAAGTCCAAGAGTTTATGGATCATCTTAACGGTTTTTTGGGGCGAAATTTTTCCCTCGTAAGGACAAGCAAAAGCGGTGCTTAAGTAACCGCGAACTTTAATTCGGTTCTGCTGGGCCAACTTCATCACTTCTTTAAAGCGAGTTAGAGATTCAGCAACGGAAACATTGGTATTTTTTTGGGAAAATGTCTCTGAGACGGCCCCGAAGATGGCGACTTCTTTGACTCCTGACTCGATTGCGCTCGTCAGCCCACGAACATTCGGTACCAGGGCGCTCCATTGCACTTTTTTAGAAATACGTCCCGCTTTTTGAGCCCTGAGGAGTTTCGAGATCAGAGACGCTGAGCCTTGCATTTGAGGTATCCAGTGAGGAGAAACAAAAGCACCGGCCTCGATATGAACTAAGCCGGCCCCGGCTAATTTTTTAGCGAAAGTGATCCGCTGTTCTTCCGTTAGAAAAACGGCCTCATTCTGTAATCCATCGCGCATACCTACTTCGACGATTCGAATT
>JAIEOS010000019.1 GCA_019750295.1 Bdellovibrionales bacterium
GGTTGCATGGAACCCCCGAGATTTATAAAAGTCGCTATAACAACTCCTACCTGTCACAAATTGCAACTCAGCTCGATGCCCCCTCCTCGTGGTGTATTTTTGATAATACCACGTTTGGCTTTGCGATGGAGAACGCGCTCGAACTTCAGCAGATGATGAAAAAGAATCTAAAGGTCCGAGCGGACTTGAGCCCACTTTTCTTTTAAAGGAGATTAGGGACCATTTGATTCGAACGTCGTTCAGAAAAGTCCCTTCATCATTTGTAGTCTTTTTAAATTCTAACTCATCTCGGCTTTAGATTTGCATATGTAGATGGCAGGGACGTCGTATTAATATCACGGAGGAAAAGATGAAGTTTATTATCTTAATAATTCTGATCACCTTGGTATGGGTTCCTGTTTTTATGCCAAGTGAGAGCAATTTAAATATTTACGATTCGAACACCGTGGCCTCTTCCGAGGATTCTGGGTATGCCAATCAATAAACAATGAGGGTAGCTATATCCTATGGAACCGCGGAGGAACTGATCTATGAGCGGATATTTTAAGGTTTTAATTTTATTAATGGGTCTTGTTTTTATACAACAATCTTTGGCGCAGCCTGTGCCGACATCTCCGCACCCCATGCGACCTACAGAAACTCCCGCTCCGGGAACTCCAGGCTCCGCCACAGACCCAGCTACAACAACATCCCCGGAGGCGAACAAGGGCGCCATTGTTCGAGACGGTGACAAGGGCAGTCTCCAGGATCGACGCCGCAAAAATCCGGCACTCCTTAAAAAAACGACCGATCCCATGGGTAACGCGTCTGGGCCAGATCCCGAGCACGGAACCGATGGTTCCACCCAGAAGCCGACTCGCCCCGGTTCGAAGTAGATTTGAAACAGGCTTATTTTTTTCTTTGAATGAGCGGAGCTAAATTGGTTTCCACCTCTTTAGCGATGTAAGAATTTGCTTCGTTGACGGGTTGGCCTCGTCCTAATGAGATATAGGCCACCGCCTCGTAACGAGTTTGGGCGTATAGGTCACTGCGACCCGAAGAGTAACCATGAGCGTAGTAAGGAAAGCGGCGACGACCGCCCATGGAATAGTTCCCGTAGTAAGGAGTCATGGTTGATATATAATCGGTCTTGGCCTCGACATCTTTCTCGGCCACCTCAAAGTAGTCAGCTTTTTGCGCGAGGGTGATTTCGGCAGCTCTGTAAAGGAGATAATTCTCGACGGTCTCGCGGGATGTAGAGCTGTTGCCGATAAAGGTGACTCTAAACTTATTTTCAGAGATCTTCACCTCGTGATAGCCCGGTTGTTCGTCGGCTCCAGGTTGATAAGGAGTTGGGGTTGCGCATCCTGAGAGGGTCCCCAAAAAAAGAATGGATAAGATCAAGCGTAACATTCACAAATTTTACCAAACTTTTTATTGATAACCAAGTCGGATTCAGAAGAAAGAAGTAGCAATTTTAAAAGACAATGTTATTTTAAGGACCTCTATATGCAGGAACAATTTCGCAAACGCCGGCGCTTACTTAACTACCTCCGTTTATTCGTCGGTATTCTCTTATTTGCGGGCATTGCATTTTTGTCGGAGCAGATCGTCTCTCGCTCTTTGACTCAACAGATTCGTAAGTATGACTATGCCAACATCAACCACATGAAGTATGGACTTTTTAGTGTTTCCGTGTGGAAGGATAAGATGGCGAATATTATCGTCAAAGAGATCGAAAACTTCGAAATTAATGAAACAAATAAGGTGAAAATCAAAGAGCATATGGAAGTTCAACTCAATGGACTGATCGACAAAGTTGCGGATCAAGTTCGTGACGCCAATAAAGGCTCAACGACGGGCTGGGTGAAGCAAAAGTTTATCGATGCTCTGGTGGATGTCGAGGATATAAAAAAAGGAATTCCGGGGTACGCAGATCTTATTGTTCAAGAGATGACGAAAGACAAAACTCAGCAGCAGCTCAAAGAGGTTGTTAAAGAGCGGATCGACAAGTATTTGAAAAACACCTTTGAACCCGAGGACAAGGCGGAAATTGACGAAATCGTCAAAAGAATTGGCGTTTCTAGTGAAGACGAGGCTCGCAAAATGTTGACGGAACAAACTCCGATCGAGACAGAGAGACTCCAGCATCTGGCGTGGCAATTGATTGGTCTTTCAGCCTTTTTGTTTTTAGTTTTAGGATTTCATCGCACCAAACTCCCAGCGACACATTTTTTCCTTTGCCTGGCGACATTACTGACATTGTTATTTGTGGGAGTGACTTGCCCTATGATCGATATGGAAGCTAAGGTTTCTAAGTTTGGTTTTATTATTTTGGGCTATCCGATCTCTTTTGAGAATCAAGTGGTTTACTTTCAAAGTAAAAGTATCATCGACGTTTTTTGGATTATGATGTCCCATAAAGATATGCAAATGAAAGTTGTTGGCGTCCTCATGGTGATGTTCAGTGTGGTGTTCCCGCTTCTTAAAATGTCCTCATCGATCTTTTATTACTATGACGTGTTCGGGGCACAGAAGAGATGGTGGGTCAAATTCTTCGTATTAAAATCGGGCAAGTGGTCCATGGCTGATGTTCAGGTGGTCGCGATTCTGATGGCATATATCGGATTTAATGGAATGGTGACCAGTCAATTTTCCACGTTGAGTGCGAAGCTTTCTCAAGTAGAAATGATCACCACCAACGGGACCAGTCTCCAAATTGGATTTTATATTTTCATCAGTTACGCCACACTCGCGATGTTTCTCCCGAGTATGATCGATCAGAAAACGCCAACTCAAGATCACGCCAAAGGCTAAGGTTTCAAGAGTTTTGCGTCGATGTGATACAATGGAACTATGGAAATGTTTCGTTTTAATTCATTTTTCGAAATTTAGAATCTTTTTCGAGATCTACATAAGATGACGAATTCATTTTGAAATCCGATTTCGTCCCTGTGATCAATGTTTTGGATCAGTCGTTGATGAGAATAATCATCCTTGGTATTTATAACCCGTGCATTTAACATAGTAAGACTGAATCAATTCAGGTATCGGGGGGTATAATGTCCATAATTGTATCTAGTGGAATTCAAATAATATCAGTCTCGAGCCTCGAATGACAAACGATGGTGATATCAATTTTCGGTGTGCAACTGTGGGTGTTTTGAGAGTTCTTCGTCATTGAAAAGGTGGGATTAAATGAAATTAAAAAAAATTTCCGTATTCGCGTTGAGTTTAATTGCAGGTGTTGGAATCACATTGAGTTTTCAAAACTGTGGTTCGACTAGTCGTAGCACTTCAGGAGTCGAGGCTTTAGACTCTTCTGATCTGCACGAGGGAGATCAGATTATGGGAAGTCCAAAACGGTATTCCCTGACAAATCTGGAAACCGTGGCTGGCTGTATGCCCAGCAATCCGGAGGGTAGTGTGGCCACGCCTTTCGGTGGACCTTGCACCGTCGAAGGACAAACTCAGACCGTCAACTGGGGCGCATCCAACGCCGCGAAAAAACTGGGAGGAGGGACATGTCCGGCAGGACAGGGCCCGATTGCAAAAAACACTTACACGTGTATTTCTTGTGCGAGCGGAAACTTTGTGGTTCAGGATTGGACGATCAATAACGGAGACATTAATTTCCAAGGCGCCACTCAAGGAGTCAAACGCCTGGTCTGTAATTGATCTTTTTTAAGATGGAAGCCCGCTTACTTTCGCGGAGGAAGCGGGATGAAAACCGAGGTTCTCTTTTTGTACTCGGCAAACCCAGGGCGCTTTTCCATCAAAGCTTCTAACATATCGACGCCAGAAACTTTCAAGATCAAAATTGTGACGGCAATCGGTGCGACGACCAGCCAGAGATCTTCGAGATTCGACGCCATTAGAAATATTCCCCACCAAAGGACCACTTCGCCGAAGTAATTGGGATGACGACTCCAACTCCACAGACCGCGGTCCATGATGCGCCCTTTATTCTTGGGGTCCTTCGTAAAGCGACGGAGCTGATCGTCAGCGATACACTCAAAAAGAAAACCGAAAATCCACACTGCGGTTCCAATCGCGGTAATGAGAGAGAACGTCTGCGGAGCCACTTCAACCGCTCTCATGATGGGGAGAGCCATTACGATAAGAATTATGGGCTGCAGAACAAAAACTTGCAGATACGATCTCCACAGCCAAGTGTCGCCCCAGGCTTTTCTCCAATTGTTGTAGCGGACGTCTTCTTTTCCTTTTTTGTAGTAACGAGTACCTACATATATAGCGAGACGGGTGGACCAGATCCCTACAAAAAGAAAAATGAGAATCTCAGTCAGTCCCCATTGAAACTGATGACCCTGAAGATATTTTCCGCCCACGGCCGCGAGTCCCGTGAGTAAAAATCCAGGACCCCAAAGAACGTCGGCGAGATCATTGCGTCGGTAGATTAAACCAAAGACGGCACCGATCTGGAAAAGTATAAATACGGCAAGGGAACCAACAATATAAGCGTTCATAATTTTGTCCTATTGATATTGATAAAGGATTTCGGCGTCGAAAGACTTCCATTTTCCATTTTTCATGATTTTTAACGGTGTTCGACCTTTAAACTTCTCAATGCGTTTGTTTTTACTGTTCAGTTGAATATAAATGGGATCCACGAGCATTGAAATAAAAAAGTTAGACGGCTTCATTTTAAGCTCTAGAGTCTCATCCGTGCTCGCCACCTTTCGAAACTGAAAGCCGATCGACTTTGAGACTTCAAAGACTCCAAAATTCGCCCAAACCGTGTTTCCACCCATGAGAGAGTCCCAATTTTTTTGAAGGTAGGTTTGAGTGAGTGGGCCGGTAATAAAATCATCTTCCATTTTAATTTTATTCGTATCCACCGGTGACCCTTTTTGGCCCTCTTTGATTTTATAAGTGAGAAATAGGGCGTTCTTATCTTCCACTTTAAGTTCGTAGGCCTCGTTGATCTGGAGTTGTTCTATATATTGGCTCAAAACCTTTGTGTCTTTCATTTGAGCTTTTTCGGTCATTACTACTTTTCCGTCGGCGTCCTCGATCTTCGAAGTCCATTGGCGCTCTCCCGATTCCAAAGTCGTGACTTCGGTCGTTTGGACGAAGAGAGGTTTACCTTCCGTTTTCCCAAGGGGATAGATCAAAGCCTTTTGGGTTTCTGCAAACGCAGTCACTGAAATGAATGTCACAAGAACAGTGAAAAGCTTCATTTTTTATCCTTTGAAAAGAGGTAGTGAGAAACTCCCCATTCGCTCCCGTTTTTATATCCAAAGAGCTCGGCGACCGCGAGGAAGAAAACCTTCCACCGGTTGTACCAGCGGAAAGCATCTCCTTCTCCGTAGGTTTTAGCAAGAATTTCGATGACCTTATGTCGATTTTTTTCCAGAGAACTCAGCCAGGCTTCGGAGGTCTTCTGATAGTGAGTTCCGTCCCATAGCCATTGTTTCTCAAGGGTGAGATCCGACTGGAAAGACTTAAAAAGATCGTGGCTTGGCATTTGGCCGCCGGTAAAAAAATATTTACCCATCCAGTTGTCATCACCCTCGGTCTCAAAGAGATAGGCGTAGTTCTTATGGGTGAAGATATGGACAAACAATTTTCCGTCGGGCTTCAGCCAGTTGGAAATCCGACGAAACAAGACCTCGTAGTTTCGAAGATGCTCAAACATCTCTACGCTGACCACGCGATCAAAGGTTTTTGAATCTTCGAAGTTTTCGAGAAGAACCACGTTTTGTGTAATGACTCTTAGATTTTTTAGATTTCTTTTTTTAGCTTCCCCTTCGATAAATTGTCGCTGGGAGCTGGAATTAGAAACGGCTGTGATCTTGGACTGCGGAAACTTTTGAGCCATGGATAAGGACAGTGAACCCCAACCGCAGCCCAATTCCAAAATTTCCATACCATCGCGAAGCTCCGCCCGTTGCATGGTGATGTCCAGGGCCTCTCGCTCGGCTTGATCGAGAGATTGGGCATCGTCAGTCCAATAGCCGCTGCTGTATTTGAGATTCGATCCTAAGACCTGAAGAAAAAAATCGGCAGGGACTTCGTAGTGTTGTTCATTGGCGGCTTCCGTGAATACAGCAATGGGAGAGGCTTTGAGCATCTCTATATATTCCTCTTGAAATCGAGGCTCTAATTTTTCTTGACCTCGAAGCTCTTTGAGTCTGTCGGCACAAAGTTTACGAATCCCTATGCGAACTAAAGAATTGGGAATAACTCCTCGTTCGGTCAACTCGATCAGAAGGCTTAACATAGGAGCTCCTTAGGTGCACAATTTAATGTCACCATGGCTGACATTAAATCATTGAACTCTGATCTTGTAAATGGGATTATGAAAGAGATGGGAGGCCATTTGTCTAAAAATACATCTGAAAACATCTCAGAGTCCGCAAAAATCCCAAGAAAGTATGACAACACGACTCGCGCCGAAAAAGCGGCTCGAACTCAGGCGGCCATTCTTCGTGCTTACATTGAATTATTAGTGGAGCGCCGAGGTGAGGAAGTTCAAATTGCCGAAGTGGCCAGGAATTGCGGCATCACTCAACGGACCGTGTTTCGTTTCTTTAAAGATAAAAAATGTTTGCAGGAAGCGATGGATGCTTACCTCGTTAACTATTTGTCGGCGGCGGGCTCGCAAATGGAAAATCTAGATTTCGTAGGTTTTGCAAAAAAGGTTTTTAAGCTTTTTGACGAGCACGAAAATCTCACAACGGCTTACGTATTGTCTTCATTCGGACAACAAGCGCGAGTGTCATTTCGAAAAAAGCTCACCGCTGTTATGATTCAAAAAATTCAGCAAGAGAAAAAGTTAGACGTAACTCCGGAAAGACTTAAGCGACTCGCCCTGATCACTTCACTGGTGAATGCAAAGATCTGGCATGATATCAAATCTGATTTTGGTTTTAGTGGAGCGGAAATGGAAGACGCTGTGGGATGGGCTTTAAAAACTTTAATCGATGAGTGCTGATAGGATGATATGAGTTCAAAATGGAACTGGATGATCTTCGCCGTATTTTTTTCTTGGGGATGTTCATCTTTCTGGGGATCTCTATTCTCCGAATGGAGGCGAGTCTTTGCCCGCAGTGATTGTGGTTCATGGTGGGGGTTGGAGTCGCCGGAGCGGGGACATGGAGGCTGTATCAAAACGGTTAGCGAAAGCGGGCTTTGTCGTTTTTAATATGACTTATCGGCTGGCTCCTCAAAATCAATACCCACGGGCCGTCGAAGATGTGAGAGACGCCATCCATTGGCTAAGGGCTAATGCGAAAAAATATCGAATTCATCCGGATCACATATCAGGGTGGGGGTATTCTGCAGGAGCTCATCTGATTCTGCTTGCGGGCCTAGAGCCGTCGACGGGTTTAAAGGCCATCGTCTCAGGAGGAACTCCGGCCGACCTCACCGTGTGGCCGAATTCGCCATTGGTTCTTAAGCTTTTAGGAGTACCCCTGAGCGAAAAGCCTGACGTGTGGAAGGCAGCGTCGCCGGTGAATCACGTCACAGACCATTCTCCTCCGGTGTTTTTGTATCATGGTCAATGGGACAAAATCGTCGAGCACGAACAAATGCTAAAAATGGAAGCCGCACTCAAGGCCAAGCAACGCCCGGTGGAAACGCATACGGTTTCGTTCATGGGGCATCTTGCCGTTTATTTCCTAAGTCAGCACTCTGTGGATTTGGGCATCGATTTTCTGCGGCGAAAGACGCGACAGGGACTTTAGTTGGCAGTCAGCTTTGCTATAGTGAACGCAGAATTTGATCGACGAGGATCAGGGAACCCACGATGAGTACAAAGTAACCGAAGCCTTTCTTAAGATGATGTTCGGCGATTTTATCGGAAAGACCATTTCCGATGAGGATTCCGAGGATACCCAGCCCGCTAATCATGAATAAAAATATCCAAGGCACTTCGTAGGAAAGGGACAAGAAGCTCATCGAAAAACCAAAGAATGAATTGGCGGTGATGATCGCCAGAGATGTCCCTACAGCTTTACGGATCGGAAGACCGAGAAGTAAAGTCAAGGCGGGAACAATCAGAAAACCCCCGCCAGCTCCCACAAATCCAGTCACCACGCCTACAAAGAGTCCTTTAAAAGTAATGCTCACTAGGGGTACAGAAATCACTTCCGCCGTTGATGCTTTTCCTAAACGTCCTGCCCGAATCATGGCTCGGGAGGCAATCATCATAATTAAAGAAAAACAAATCATAATCAGTATGGGCTTGGTGATTTCAACACCAAAAACAGAAAGGACCGAATGGGGAATGTTCGGTAGGATCAGTGCGCGGGCCATGTAAACGCCAATAAAGCTGGGCAAGGCGAAGAGAACCGCAGTGCCCATTTGAACATGACCTTTTCGATAATATTTAAAAGCACCCATCAGTGCAGTGGCCCCAACAATAAAGAGGGAGTTGGATGTTGCGGTGATCGAGTCTTGAGAAAAGAAATAATAAAGAATCGGGACGGTTAAGATAGAGCCCCCGCCTCCGATAAGTCCGAGGGATACTCCCATAATTAATGTAAGAATGTAGCCCAAAAGTTCGATCACTGCGGGGATTTCCGATCTGCGAGGATCGCCCGATGGATAAACATTCCCGCAAGCATCGCCGGGACAAATACCAATATCTCCCATTGCAGAGTGGCCAGTGAGGTGATGGCGGGCGCGGGACAAAACCCCGCAAGCCCCCAGCCCACTCCAAAAAGAACCGATCCGCTCAAGAGTTTAAAATCGATGACCCCTGGCGGGGGCACTAGGAATTTATCTTTTAGGACGGGAGTGCGGCGATGAGTGACGATCCATCGATAAGATAAAAAGTGGACCGTAATCGCCCCCATCATCACGAAGGCGAGTGAGGGATCCCAGTTTCCAAAAATATCGAGAAACGAAATCACCTTTTGGGGTTGAGTCATACCCGAAATACCAAGTCCTAAGGAAAAAAGGAACGCGACAAAAAAAGTAGCGATGAGTGAGCGCATTTAGACGACTCCCCCTAAAACTCTTACGAGAGTCGCAGTGACCACGCCCGCGATCATAAAAGCGAGGGTTGCGGCGATGGACCGAGCGGAGAGTCGACTGATGCCGCAGATTCCGTGGCCACTCGTGCAACCATTTCCCAGAGAGGTTCCAAAACCGACGAGAAGGCCAGCGATTCCAATCCCTATCCAAGATCGTTCCAAGTTTATGTTGAGTTGTTGAGGTATAAAGAGTTGTAGGAAAAATCCTCCGCAGATTAAACCTGATATAAAGATAAGTCGCCACAAGAAATCATTTTTTTTAAAAATCAGAGATCCGCCCACAATGCCGCTCACACCCAAAACTCGACCGTTCCAAAGTAATAATAAAGACGCCGAAATCCCGATGAACACTCCTCCAAGGAGGGAGAGCCAATAGCTGTGCATAAATTATCCTTTCGCCCGCGGGAGTTGCAGTTCGTTCCAGCGTAACATGCCGCCATCCATGTTAAAGACATCTGTGTACCCCAGAGCCAGAGCGGTTTTTGTGGCCTCTTCGGAACGTCGGCCAGATCGGCACACAAAAATAATTCTTTCCTTGCGGTTGTAGCCTTCGAGAAAGTTTTTTAAAGGTTCGCCTAAGGTGATCTGGTGAGCGCCTTCGATGTGACCCAGTTCGCCGGCAAACTCCTCCGCGGGACGGACATCGATAATGAGAGGATTTCCCTTTTGGAGATGCACAGTCTCTGGCGAGATGATGGGAACGGCTCTCGATTCTTGCTCGTCGGCAGGAGTTCCGCATTTGAGATTTGCGGGGACCGCTTTGTCCATCTGTTGAGGATAGGGAAGTTTAAGGTTATTCATAATTTCCACAAATTCTTCGAGAGACTTATTCTTACCGAGTCTCGGGTTGTTGTTCATCTCGGCCTCGATCGTCGATGAGGTGAATCCTTTATAATCATGTCCCGGGTAGACCACGGTCTCAGGAGGCAGCCGGAAGAGTTTCTGGGTGACACTTTGATAAAGCACCACGGGCGATCCACTTTGAAAGTCAGTCCGTCCACAGCCGCGAATCAAAAGTGCGTCTCCGGTAAATACCATGCCCTCGCAGTAGAAACTTAACGAGGCATCGGTATGCCCCGGAGTTTCGATGGCTTTCAAATGAAAATTTCCAAACGTAAGAGTGTCTCCCTCTTTTAAATAGACATCTACGCAGGGTACATTTGCCGTTTGGGCCACCGCAGTTTTTACGCCGAGGCGTTTTCGGATTTCACCGGCCGCCGTGACGTGATCGGCATGAATGTGAGTATCAAGGACATATTTGAGATTCAATTGAAGCTCCGAAATCAATTTTAAATCCCGATCGACAGTCTCGAGAACCGGATCAATCAAAATCGCTTCCTTAGATTGGTGATCGGCAAGGAGATACGTGAAGGTGGAGCTTTTAGCTTCAAAAAGTTGCTGGAAAATGAGGGGTTGAGGGTTGGCCATAAAATCTCCTTGCTTTTACATTATAATATCATAATATATAAATATGTCGAAGTCTACTGCTCTCGCAAATAAAATGAGAAAAAACTGTGATGATGTGTCTCGGTTGATGAAAGCCCTAGCGCATCCTCAAAGATTAATGATTCTCTGCCATCTCACCACCGGCGAAAAGACCGTGGGTGAAGTGGAAGATCTTTGCGGAGCCTCTCAGTCGGCCGTGTCTCAGTTTTTGTCACGAATGAGGCTTGAGGGATTAGTGCAGTCCGAAAAGCGAGGAAAAATGGTTTATTACTCAATCTTGGATCCCAGAGTCCTCGAAATCATGACCGAGCTCCATCGGATTTTTTGTAAGTAAAGCCACAAGCCTAGAACTGTAACTCCGATAATTCTTAATGAATTCGGTAAAAATTAAAGAAATCACCGACAGTTTTGAGTTCGAGCAGTTCGGTGACCAGCATCGATTGTTTCTGGAGAATGAATTTAGGGAGCAAGCTGCGAGCCTCAGCGTACAACGAACGATCACTCATTCCTGTCAAAGAAATGCCTAAAATCCCTAGGGGGAGTCTCGATGGAGAAACCACAGCCACTTTTGTTGTAAAAATGGGAAGAGATTTGCCGGAAGATTTGTCTTTCGCGTCGAAGACCGACGTAAAGGAGCCTTTGATTTGGGAGACATAGGCGTCGGTGTCTGCCATTTGTTGGGCCGTTTGGGAGTCGAATAGAGAAAACGGAGTTTTACCCAGAACCTGGTCGCGCGTTTCGCGAAGGAGCTGAATTCCGTTGGAATTCATCGATATATAACGACCGTAAATATTTTTGAGGTACACGGTTGTCTTGAGCTGATCTAAAGTGTTCACTAAGTTTTCATTCTGTAACATAAGTCTTCTAGAGATTAAAATCTAAATTTCCACAAATGCAATACGTGTCTTTGTAAGTGCAATGCGTAATTGACGGAAGGGTCTTATGCCTTCGTGGGTATTCTCGGTTTTTAATACTCCACGAAATCTCCCACCTCGAATGGGGTCTCCGGCGAAAACTCAACAATGCTTATGTCACCGGCTTTGATTTCGCTGATTTTTCCGTATCCCTTAGCGTAGTTTACGCAAGGACTCGGTGTGACCAGGCCATTCGCGGTGCATTTGTGACCGTACACCAGAACCTCTTTACCAATATAACTTGCTCTTCGATTTATCAAAACTTCGGCATGCGTGGCGCTGACTCTGTGCTGGATCACTCCATGATGAGCCGGTGACAGGCAGGCGCTGACGAAAAGGAAGAAGGTGAATTTCGATACGGTTATGAGACGTTGAATCATCGTACTAGACACGGTTGCAAAACTGCAGCCGCTCTTGGCTCAGTCTCCGAAAATCTCAGCCGAAAGTGTAATTAGTTTAGGGGCACTTTTAGTTTAAGGGGATAATTATTTCCCCATTCTCTTTGAGAGTTGTTTTGAAATAAAGCGGGCGCCTCTCCAGATCGAAAATGCGCACGTTCTAATTATAAACAACAGAAATTTACAAGTGGCCAATCGTTTGCAAATAAAAAACGCAATAGTTTCAGTTTTGATCCATCGAAACTGAAATGCGGGACCACGAGAAAGAGAAGTTTGATCCCCATCAATTCTTTTTGACTCTTATGCTCGTGGTGCCGCGCCAGCGATACTTTCCGTCGAGGGCTGTCGAGGGATTAAAGGATAATGTATGTCACGACGTTTACTTTCTAGAATCGCAGTTATCGCCTTTCTTACTCCTCTTATTTTTGCGTATCGCTCCTCCATTGCGGTTGAGGGCATTGATAGCCTTAAGGAGATGAGTTCGGACAATCATCCCACGTTGCGCGAAGATATTGAGATTACCAACCTTCTCAAGAAGAAAATTCATCATGATTATGGGTTGTCGCATCTCGCTCGTCAGATCACGATTAAGACTCATAATGGAACTGTATCATTAAGGGGTTTTGTCGCCTCTCGCCGTGATGAGGTTATTATTCTCAATTATGTTATTTTTATGGTGGGTAAAGATAATTACGAAAACGACCTCGAGATCATCAGCGAGAGTTTGTGAGTCAACTACAACGAGTAATCTTCGCTAACGACCTTATAGACATCCTCAATCTGATAGGGCTTGGTCAATACTCCAGCAACGTCATTCATCTCGGCGCTCATATCCGCCACGTTAGCCGCTGACATGCGAATCACCGGTATTTTTCGAAAACGAAGACTCTTTTTTTGCTTCGATCGAAATTCAGAACCGTTCATAACGGGCATTTGCGAATCCAATAATATTAATTTAGGGAGCGTCGGTAGTGATTCTAGCGCTTCAAGTGCAGCTTGACCGTTCTCAGCTCCACAAAAGGTATATCCTTTGGATTCAATAATGACTTGCAATAGTTCGCGGTTATCTATTGAATCATCTACGACTAAAATCACGGTTTTATTCAGTACACTCATCGAATCTTGTTATTATCTGATTGTAATTAGTGCGTCTATTTTTTAGTTAAACTTTGTAAATTTAGGAGAATTGAAAATGTTAAGTTCATTCTTGAAAAAAAACCAAGCCGAAATCGTCGCCATTGCTTTAGAGAAAACACGATCTCTTGCTGGCGGAAGAAAGTCCTCTCATGATTTGGAAAAAGGACTTCCAAACTTCCTAAATCAATTGATTACCTATCTTGATAGTCCGAAAGACCATCCCGACGAAACAGGGATCGTGGCTGAAGCCTCTCGGCATGGTCTTGAAATGTTAAGACTTAACTATACGCTGTCCCATGTCGTTCATGCTTATGGTTCGGTTTGCCAGGCCATAACTGGGTTAGCGCAATCGAAATCGACATCCATCTCTTCGCAAAGCTTTAATGACCTCAACATGTGTTTAGATATCGCAATCGCGGCGGCGGTCTCCGAGTTTGAATTTCGTAGCGTATCCGACGAAAAAGCAAAAGGAGTCCAGAGCATAGGTTTTCTTGTTCATGAACTTCGCAATGCTTTGTCGAGTGCCACGGTCGCGCACGAAATGATAAAAAAAGGATTGGTTGGGGTTGGGGGAAGTACCTCCAAAGTGCTTGAGGAAAATCTGTTGAGAATGCGTAGAATCATTGATCGATCTCTCTCGGAAGTAAGGATGTCCTCAGATCCTGTACTTTTCATTGAAGAGTTTGACCTGAAAGATCTCATTGATCAGATCGTGATTACCGCTTGTGCCGACGCTTTAAAAAAATCTCAAAAACTAATAAATAACGCCGAAAGTTCGGTTTTTTTAAAAACGGATCGCCAGCTTTTGTTATCGGCCATCGCAAATGTAGTTCAGAATGCGATTAAGTATACGAAAGAAAATGGCACGATCACTCTTCACGCGGTGGAGACGGATGATGCCATAGCCATCGAAGTGGCTGATGAGTGCGGCGGTATCTCCGAGGACTTACTCTCGAATATCTTTAAACCTTTCGTGTCCGGCACGGCAGACCGCTCTGGCTTGGGGCTAGGTATGACTATTGTTCAGAGATCCATCGAGTTTCTACAGGGAACGGTTGAGGTGCATAATCATCCGGGCCATGGCTGTGCGTTTGTTATAACAGTTCCCAAAATTATCGAGAAGAAAAGTAAGAGCTGGCCTGTGACCGGTGAGAATTCGGCTCAACCCAAAATTACTCGAACCTAATTTTTGATGAGGTGGCTCGTATTTTTCGTTCTTCGGCAATGGCCACGTAAGCCAGAAT
This sequence comes from Bdellovibrionales bacterium, assembly GCA_019750295.1. Lineage (NCBI taxonomy): Bacteria > Pseudomonadati > Bdellovibrionota > Bdellovibrionia > Bdellovibrionales > Bdellovibrionales bacterium. The sequence continues at coordinate 14,124 of JAIEOS010000019.1, forward strand.
CAGTATTCCGGTGATGGCTGCGAAAAACATGGCCTTAAAAGTTCCTGACCATCCCGTAAGACCCAGCACCACTTTATTATCGGCCATCATTCCCAAACCGAGCTTAGCAAAGGAGTCCCCCAAGAGGTAAGCGAAAGTCCCTAAGACTCCATTCCCGACCGAGACGGCGGATTTCGGCATAAATCTTAACGCTGCTACACATACTAAAAGCTGTGGTCCAAAGATCAAAAATCCTAAACTGAACATGGAAGCGAGAAGGATCTCTTCCGTTCGCGCACCTTCGTAGACTTTCAACGCCCCAAGAATGAGTGCGAGAGCGATCATCGACACCAACGCGCGACGGCCTTTAAGAAAGTCCGAAATTCCACCCCAGAAAAGCGCCCCCGAAAGTGCACCCACCTCAAAAAGCGTAAAGCCTTGTTTAGCCACTTCTTTCGACATTCCTAGAACCTCGCGGGCATAGACAATGCCCCATTGATCGACACCGATGCGGACAACATACACGCAAACGTTGGCAAAGCCCAAAGCCCACACATAAGGATTTTTAAGAACATATTTTTTAAAGATTACCCATTTACTCATAGGATTGGAGGCGACTTGGGTGTCCTCGACGGAGAGGGGTTCGCCAAAAATCTCTTCGACTTTTCCTAGGCCATAGGTTTCTGGTGAGTCCGAACCGATCCACAGCCCGATAAAGCCCACAACGATCGCGATGAGAGCGGGGAGAATAAACATTCCTTTGACGTCTCCGTCGAACAGTTGCTCAGCTCCGAAAGTAGCCACCACGGCGGCGAGAGCGCCACCGACATTATGAGACATATTCCAGAGCCCCAAAAACGTGCCTCGCCATTTTCCTGGAGTCCATTTGGTGATGGTGGAGTAGCTGAGAGGACCACCCGCACTTTGAAAAAATCCATTGAGCGCGAAGAAAAACGTCATTCCCGCAACTGATCCGATGACCGAGCTAAAGCCAAGAACGCAGAAGCCCGAGATCATTAATAAGATGGCCACGAGGCTCTTGGTGTTTTTCCCGTCGCCGTAATAGCCGACAACGGATTTGCCAATTCCATAGGTGATCGAAAACCAAAAGCCGATAGTGCCTAGATCTGTTTTAGTAAGACCATGTTGTTCGATAAGATCATTTTGAGAGACGTTAAAATTTTTGCGGATAAGGTACATGCACATGTACCCGATAAAAACGACAAGATAGGATCTAAAAAATGGGCCCCTCCATGCTCGTTTTCGTAGATTCGCTGTTAAATGAGATGTGTTCAAAAGGTATTTGAATCCATTTTGTCAGCGCGGTGAGTTCTCTGGAAGATGTATTTAGAGTAATGATTCGTTCTTACGTAGCCTTTAAGTTCAAAGGCGAATTCGAGCATACCGCTCATGAATAAAGTTGAAGCTTGTTCTGAAACGATATTTTCGAACATACTTGTTACGTGGATGATCTTTACATTTTGTGCAATCAATTCTCCGTCGCAATAGAGAACTTCAATAATATTTCCCGCATTATCGCCAACGTTGGCCACACAGCTGTGGCTGTTAAGGGGAATTTTCGAAAGGACCTGACGAAGTATTTTGGCCGAGTTTTGGTTCGTTATCTTTTGCTGCTCGCTCTTTGTCTGTGCGCTCGCGAAAGAGACTGTGGCAAGAATTGAACAGGACATTAAAAATTGAATCATAGATCCTCCCAAATAAGATCTGGTTAGGCCACAAGGTTATTGAACGTTGGAGATTTCTGTCCATTGCGGAATCCAAATTTCACCTTTTTACAGGCAAGTTTGCACCAAATCGCGTGTGGATTAAGATAAAAGGAAGGGGGTTGTGAGACGCCATATCCCATAATCCATCGTCTCAGGGAACTGGATTGTCTATTTTTGAATCGCAATTGCTCATTTAGCTCAAGATTTTCTCGTTTCAACCGATGGATAAAATATGGCTCGGGCAGAAATTTGTTTTAAATTCCGAAATCTTACCGCCGCGGCCGGCTTTGCAGTCTTGGCCATTTCCTGCACAAAGAGTGTACAGTACCAAGATCTTCGGGCCAGCGACGTCGAGTATGCCTCGCTCCAGTCTGCCAAGTATATTAATCAAAACGAGATTGAAATCGAAACTAAGGTGAACCTCCGCGGGCATTTTGGCAATGCCGATGTGGTGGCTGCGGTTTACGAATCTCTCGACTGTTCCGGGACGTTCACGGAGCAATCGCAAAGTTCTCTAGACACCATTCGTATCAATAATCTTCAAGATGGAATTAAATATTCATTTCGACTTTTCATTACCATCGACGAAAAGGCCTACCAAACGGCATGTACGCCTTGGGTGGGGATCGATCAGCAAAATCCAGATCCAGTGACCCCCGTGGTTCCACCCACTGATATGTACACCTCGCAGACGAGCCTCCAAGCTCGCTGGAATCCCTCGGTCGATAACGGGATCTCGGGTTTAGCGGAACTGCCTTATCGAATTAAACTTTACGATCAAGCGGGTTGTACGGGGAGTGTGGTCAAATCCATTGATACGGATTCTTTGCTTGAAGAGTTTGCGGGACTGAGTCATGGGTCTTTTTATTCTTTCCAAGTGGTCGCGGTGGATAAAGCGAGTAACGAAAGTCCTTTGACGTGCTCTCCCTCCGCCGAAATTGATATTTACGCTCCAGGTTTAAATTTATCACTGGCGGGATCTGATCCTGGTTTTTCGAACGGCGTCGCCGTTAACGTGAGCGTGACCAATGATTCGTGGGCCGGTTATTGGTGTCTTACCGAAGATGCGAACTTTAGTCCCACGGCTCCGACGGATGCGTGTCCTGGTGGACAGGGGCCAAGTAATGGCTGGCATACCTCTCGTCCTTCCCATTACAACCTGTCGGCGGGTGAAGGTCTCAAAGGAGTTTATCTTTGGTTACTTAACAACGATGGAGACCTCCGCACTGATAAACATCCATTAATGTCGATCGAATACGATATCACAAATCCAGGCCTATTCACCGTGGCCGGTGTAACGGGTGAAGATGATTTGATTGTCGACGAATATCTTTCCGATTTCGTAGATCCAGTGATCCACTGGACGGCTTCGACGGGGCAAAAAGAGTATACCGTTCAGATCTTAAATTTAGATACGAGTGTGCGTTGTCAGGCAGTGGCGTCGATGTCGCTCATTCAATTAGAGATTGAAAACTGCGCGCTAGTTCCTGCGGGGAACTATCTTGTGCGGATCACGGCGAAGGATCCTGCGGGGAATGTGACAACAGCTCCGGACTTTCCTTTTTCCGTGGATCTCACGCCGCCCGGAAATTTTATGCTGACGGGCGTGACGGGAGTGTCCGAGAGTCTTCAGGATAATTGGGCTCCGGGTGTTCCTCGTGCGTATTGGTCAGCATCCACGGATGCGATCAATTATTTAGTGTCGATACGTGATCTCTCCAATGGTGTAATTTGTAACCAGGAGTCTGTGGCAGACCCGCTTTTAGATTATAACTTTGTCGGTGGCACTTGCTCAGTTCTTCTCAACGGGGAAACATATACCGTACATATTCGCTCGGTGGATAGGGCCGGCTTACAGACCGTCGCCGGTAACTCTCCGTTTCAATTTCGTGTCGATAGCGAGAATCCTGTGGTGACGATCACCAATGCTCCATTGACCGTGAATAACGACACGTCGGCGACATTCGAATTCACCACGCTCGATGCCTTGAGTGGGATCGCATCGGTCGAATGTGATATCAACGGAGGCGGGTTTGCTCCATGTACGACGCCCCATAATTATTCGTCTTTGGTTCAGAATACTTATCTATTTAGTGTACGTGCGACCGACATTGTTGGAAACGTTGAAACTCAAACACACACGTTTCATGTCGATCTCAGTCCGCCCACGGTCAATTTTACCTTACAGCCGAATTCCTATGTTTCCTCGACAAACACGGACTTCGCCTTCACCGCGATCGATTCGGGCATGGCCGGTGTCGATTTTATCGAATGCAAAATTGATGGGGGAGCCTGGGCGACGTGTACGAGTCCTTTCAATATTCCCTCCTTAGCCCCCGGTAATCATAGTCTTGAAGTTCAAGCTCAAGATCATTTAGGGCATATGAGCTCGTCGATCATTGCCAACTGGATGATCGATGTGACGGCTCCTACGATAGCATTCACTTCGACTCCTACGACCGGATTAACCAGCACTTCAGCCTCGATTCAGTTCTCTGCAACCGATGGCGAATCTCCCATCGCTTCGACAGAGTGTCAGTGGGATGCGGGAGCCTGGACTTCTTGCAGCTCGCCAGATTCGCGCGCGGGATTGAGCGTGGGCAACCATACTGTAAATATCCGCGCCACAAATGCTGCGGGTAATACCAGCACGGTAGCGACATACTCTTGGGTGATTTACTCCTACTCGTGGCAGCAAACGGGTTGGGCGGGATGCACGGCGGTTCAGCCGGCCTGGCAAACAGGTGGATGGTCGGCGTGCTCTGCGGCTCAGCCCGCGTTTACGTATGATGGTTGGGGAGCGTGTAGTGCCTCCTGTGGTGGCGGCGTTCAATATCGAAATCAGTATTGTCCTGTGGTGGGCGGTGTAAATTCTCGCTCGGTGTGGTGTCCTACGAATTCAGGTACCGAAACACGCACGGTCTGGTGCCAACGGAACGATGGTGTTACGGTCGCTGATGGACTGTGTGGCGGTGGAAGACCTGCGGACTCGCAAGCTTGCTCTCGCAACGATTGTCCAGGAGGAGCGCCGGCATCGACGATGGCATGCTCTCGCGGTGGTGGTGGGGATTGTCACTCGGCTCAGGCCACTTCCAACTCTTGCAATACGCACGCGTGTGGCGGTACATGGCAACACACCTCCTCCAATTTTGGCCCAGCGACGAACACTTGCAGCTTATTCATAGCTCCTGGAGATTACTGTCCGTCGGTGGGAGACACGTGCGTGCTCTTTATGGGTGGTTTAGCCGCGTACCACGATATTTATACGTGCCAGTGATGAGGTGTACAGTACGCCTCTTACCGAAATAAATTCCTGATTTAGGCAAAAATAAAAACTCTGAGATTAGAAAGGGCCAGGCTCCCCCGGCGGATCTGGTGGAGGGCATGCTGGGCCGTAGCTGGTTTTGGTTTCACAGATTTTGTAAGAGTGGCTCACATTAGATTGCAGGGTATTCACAGAAACGTCAGCCTCGGCAAATGGGATCTGATTCCAGACGCGCCCCTCTAGGCTGTCTTCGCAGGCGTCCGGTTTGACTTGATAGGTATGTGGTAGCTTGTCTATTAAAAAGCTGTTCGTCGAATTGCCTGTGCAGGTCTGGTAATCGCACGAACTATCGCAGCCTGGGGAGCATGACGTCGGTACACACGTCACCGGCGCGGCTAAGGCCAAATTTAAGAATAACGTGAAAATGGACATCATAGATTTCCTCCCAGCCCTGGGTGATGAATTCAATGTAATCAATTATTGAATCAGTGTCCAGTCGTAACGAGAAGGCACTGGTGTCAGACATTTTTCAATCGGTTGAAAGCGAGGATAAAAAGCGGTCATTTTTTTGAACCATCTGTCTCTTTCGAGATCTATAGCCAACCACGCAGCTCCCGATTGCCAGATTGTCATTCCTTTAAAGACAATTTGTCCCAGTCCTAGCTCACCGAAACCCAACCTAACATTGTAGCTATTATGGGATTGGTATTTGAATTGCTCTAGTAACTCCTGATGAATAATAGATTAAGTAATGATGTCACCTCTATAGTGCCTTTGAATAATTTAATCGGTCTAAATACTTCGCAGGTTGAATCTCAAGTTCGTCTTTATGGCTATAACGAGATACTCATCGGAGCCAGAGAAAGCATATTAGTTTTAGTTTTTAAAACACTCAAAGAACCAATGATCCTTTTAATGCTAATTGTGGTCGCTTTTTACTTTCTTCTTGGTGAATTCAAAGAGGCCATGGTCTTGAGTACTTCCGTCCTATTTGTCATAGCTCTTTCGCTTTATCAGGAGAAAAAAGCAAAAGATGCGATTGACAGCCTGCGCGAGTTATCTAGTCCTAAAGCGGTAGTTATTCGTAACTCCAAAGAGCAGATCATCGCAACGAGGGAATTGGTTCCGAACGATATCATTTTATTAAAGGAAGGTGACAGGATTCCGGCCGATGCGATTCTTATTGAGGCTAATAGCTTACACATCGATGAATCACTCCTTACAGGAGAATCGGCGCCAGTCATCAAAAATGCTCGTTTAGGAACCACCGACAGGGATGAGTCTCGCGGCGAAAATAAATCTCAAATCTTTATGGGAACGATGGTGGTGGGCGGTAGGGGCAAAGCGGTGGTTACCGAAACTGCACAAAAAACGATACTGGGGAAAATAGGAAAAAGTGCCCAAGCCACCATCGTTGAAGGAACAAATCTAAATAAAGAAGTTCGAAAAATTGTTAGAAATTTCGCCTTTATGGGAGCCATCATTGCAGTAATTCTCGTCGTGGTGGTGGGAGTTAGAACTGCGAATTGGTCTTTAGCGATTCTGAACGGGTTGGCCCTCGAGTTGGCACTTCTACCTGAGGAGTTTCCCGTTGTACTCACTATTTTTATGGCGCTCGGCGCCTGGAGGCTCTCAAAAGTTTAAATGCTGGTGAGAACGCCCGTATCTATCGAAAGGCTTGGAGCGATCACGGTGCTTTGTGTGGACAAAACAGGAACCCTCACTAAAAATAGTATGCGAATTGCCTACTTAGAGTCTCAAATCTCTGCGCAAAAAATAAACGATCAAACTGATTTGAACGTCGATATCAAAGATATTTTAAAATTTGGCATATTTTCGAGTAATAAGCACTCTTTTGATCCCATGGAAAAATCACTGTTCGAGGCCGAGCGACTCATCGAAAATAAAATGAAGTATAAGAAGCTCGATCAAGAATATCCAATCAAGAATAATTTCTTCGTAATGGCAAATGTATGGCAAGAATTGAAAGGTAAACAGGCCCTTGTTGCTGCGAAAGGTGCCCCCGAAGCTGTTCTTAGTCTTTGCGAGATGTCTAATGAGGATAGATTTAGCATTGAGGAAACCATAAAAAATGTCGCTAACAATGGGCTTCGGATCTTAGGTGTAGCAAAGGCAAATTGCGATATTGATCAGTTGCCCCCGGACATTAGAAAGCTAAAATTAAAATGGGTCGGATTTATTGGTTTCGAAGATCCAGTGAGAGAAGACGTTGCACATTCTATTCAAGTCTGTAAGAACGCTGGGATAAGAATAATCATGATGACCGGAGACTATCCAGTAACGGCTTCGAAAGTTGCAGAAAAAATTAATTTAACAAATTCAACAAGGGTTGTAACAGGTCAGGATTTACATTCGCTATCCGACGATCAGATAATTACTCGTCTTAAAGACACAAACATATTCGCACGCGTGACACATGATCAGAAGTTAAGAATCGTAAGGTTATTAAGCAAAACCGGCGAAATCGTCGCAATGACTGGGGACGGGGTGAATGATGCTCCAAGCTTAAAGCAGGCCGATGTTGGTATTGCCATGGGAGTTCGCGGAACTGATGTGGCTAGGGAATCTGCAGACTTAGTGCTTATGGACGATAAATTTTCTTCGATTGTATCGGGCATTGAAAGAGGGCGAATTATTTACAATAACCTCAAGATGGCCATGAGCTACGTATTTGCTATTCATGTTCCCATCGCGGGTCTATCACTTTTTCCCGCTCTATTAGGTCTGCCCACGGTTCTTTTGCCAATTCATATTGTTTTATTAGAGCTTATTATTGATCCAATAAGTTCGTTACTTTTTGAGTCTCAATCGTTAAACAACAAGGTAATGACTGTAAAGCCGAGGCGTGCGGACAAAAAACTATTTGGCTTTTTTGACATCCTTCGCAGCTTATTGCAGGGATTTTTTATTTTCGCGGTCACATTCTCTATTTATTTTGCCGTAATAATTGACGACCAGATGGAGATAAATCAAGTTCGTGCGTTGACGATCTTTGCTTTGATTACTTGCAATCTCTCCCTTGTTTTTGCCGAAGTTTCTCAAGGGAGAGTAAATAATATAATATCAACGTTTCTCAAGAAAAAATCATATTTGTTAATAATAGGGACAGGTTTGTCTATATTAATAAGCAATTATAACCAGACAATTAATAATATTTTTTCCTTTTCTCAGATTAGCAACCGATACCTTCTCTTATGTTTTGGCTTATCAGTGTTTTGTTTTCTGGTTCTATTTATATGGAATACTCTAGCAAAATTTAGATTTAAATTCTTGGCATGAACGATGCTACTAATTTTATATACAGAAGCTACCTAGGAGGTCTGCGTGGATTCAGATGTATTTTTAAAGGATAAAGCTGATTATGTACAAAAAGGATTTTCCGCATTGCAAAAGTACGTCTTATTAAGGTTTCATCCGCGGAGTATTTTTATCGATTCAATAGGCCAACTATGGTTTATATATTATCTTTGGGATCATAATCTTATGTCTGCGCTCGCGGCGCTCACGGCCTGTCGTTTAGTGTCTTTACTTTCGGTCATTGATATCGATACGAATCTCTTTGCAAGGACAACACTTGGAAAAGTGGCTCTTTTGCATTTGCATCCCTATAATTTAATCTTACAGCTTATCGGTACACTGGTGCTTATTTATGGAGTCTGGCAGAATTCAGCAGAGATATTGCTGATTGGAATATCGTGGATATTATTTGGTCACGTTTGGGGTTGGGGGGACGTGGATCGCCGATTCGCTGATAAAGGTGATAATTGCTAATTCTTTCATGGGTTAAGTTGTCATTGATATTGTCCTGGCTGTTGACAAAATGTCTCAATATTAGGTTGGACCATCACTAAGGGTTTTTAAAAGTTGGCCAGCTTCTTGAAATGAATGCTTTAAAACTTCACGTTCGGGAGGAACAGTGTTTAAAAGTATTCGTAATATTGTTGTCGGTGTTGATCTTTCGACCTATTCAAAAACCGTTGTAAAACAAGCCCAGGAGCTCTCTAGAAGATTGAAAGCTCCCTTGACCTACGTTTATACCTTTGAGGATATCGCCGTTTTTGATGAGCGATTTTCAGTACAAAGAGACGTTGTTGCCAAATATTACGAAAAAGAGGTGAGAAAAACGTATCGGCTTAATCCTTCTTCTAAAGTTGTGTTCAGATACGGTTATCCCTATGAAGAAATTATTGCTGTTGCTAGGGGCTTAAAGCAGCCCATGATTGTTGCTGGTCATAAAGGTCATGGCTTGATTGCAAGATTTTTCCTAGGTAGTACGGCTGAAAAACTCGCCTTGCTTTCACCATTTCCGACCTGGATCCATCGGGGTAAACGGACTTTAATTCCTAAGAAAATTTTAGTCCCATGTGATTTGACGGCCAATTCGGATACAACTGTTAAGGGTGTTGAGAAATTAAAGAAAGTGTTTTCGGCAAAAGCAGAATATTTTCATGTTATGCAGAGTCCCACCCCCATCTTAGATTTACAAGCCTATCGGTTTCTTTATGAGCAGGTCAAAAATGAAGATGATCGACTCAAGAAGCGATTCAAAAAGAAAAACCCCAGAATCGAACTCACGAATGTCGAAGGTAACACTTTGGATAAAATTGAAGTCCGCTCCGAACTTGCAGATGTTGTGGCGGTAACGCCGAGGGATCATTCGGACTCATTCAAGTTTCTTGGCAGTGTCACTTCCAAAATTATGCGAAACATCGAAAAACCGATGATCGTTTTTCCAAACTAGTGGGAAAATCATGAGTGTAAGCATTCAATTTTTAGGAGCCGCCAGTACGGTGACCGGGTCAAAGTACTCGGTGACTTACCAAGATCAAAAGGTTTTGGTGGATTGTGGGCTGTTCCAAGGCGTAAAGGCTCTTCGTCTAAAAAATTGGGATTTGCCTGCTGAAAATCCCGCAGATATCGCTGCAGTTATTTTAACTCACGCTCACATTGATCACTCCGGTTTAATCCCTCGTCTCATTAACGAGGGATTTAGGGGTAAAATCTACGCCACATCGGCAACGACCGATGTGTGTGGGGTATTATTGCCGGACTGCGGATCGATCCTGGAGGAAGAGGCCAGCTATCTTAACAAATCGGGGAGAACAAAACACAAGCCTGCATTACCTCTGTTTACCGCGAAAGAGGCAGAAGCTTCTATGGCGTATTTTCATCAGGTTCCGTTTAATATTACATTTAATGCAACAAAAGATATCAAAGTTGCTTTTCAGTATGCGGGTCATATTCTCGGTGCCTCGTCAGTTATTCTTGAGGTCGATGGGAAACGCATTGGATTCACGGGAGATGTGGGACGAAACGACGATCCTCTTTTTTTTCCACCGGATAATTTACCCACCGTTGATTATTTGGTTACCGAATCTACCTATGGTGACCGTATTCACCCGGTAGAGGATTTATATCAAGTCGTGGAAAGCATTATAAATAAAACTGTACAAAGAGAAGGTGCGATCATTGTGCCGGCGTTTGCTGTAGGGCGGGCCCAAGCTTTAATGTATTTACTGTCTGTTTTGCGCCGAGAAAAGCGGATCCCCGATGTACCGATATATCTTAATAGTCCAATGGCGAAAACTTTTAGTGAAATCTTCCGAAAATATCCAAACCTCCATCGCTTAACCGAAACAGAGTGCAAAGCGATCGACGAAATCATAACGATTGTTCAAACTACTGAGGCCTCTAAAGAACTAAATGAGAAAAAAGGTCCAATGATTATTATTTCTGCCAGCGGCATGCTGACCGGGGGCAGAGTCTTGCACCATTTAAAAGCCTTCGCCCCTTTTGCTAATAATACAATCATGCTCACTGGATTTCAGAGTGAGGGAACCCGAGGGGCTGCATTAAAGAACGGGGCAAAAGAAGTTAAAGTGCATGGTTCCTATGTCCCCATCAGAGCTGAAGTCTGCTTGCTTGAGAGTATTTCGGCTCATGCCGATCATCTCGAGATGATGGATTGGTTTGAAAGATCAGGAATTTCTCCAAAGAGAGTTTTTATTACCCACGGAGAATCCATTGCCTCTGACGAGTTCCGTAAGAGGTTGGAGGAAAAGTTTGGTTGGCAATGTACTGTCCCACTTCATGGTGACACGGTTGTATTAGGAGAATAAATGTTTAAATCAGCTATAGCCTGCGAAGGAAGTTGCTCCGGCCATGTAACAAAGATTCCGACGCAGTTTATCGTTATCACTGGTGGACCCGGAGTTGGGAAAACAGCGTTCCTCGAATATATAAGAAAAATTTCGTGCCGGCATACCGCAATCATTCCCGAGGCCGCATCGATCCTTTTTAGTGGGGGATTTTGGCGCCTCTCTTCTGAAACCGCCAAGATGGCGGTCCAGCGTGCGATCTATCACGTCCAAAATGAGATGCAGTCTCTCGTTATTGATGAAAAGTATTATTCGTGGGGGGTGTGTGATCGTGGAACTCTCGATGGACTGGCCTATTGGCCTAGATGTGAGGACGATTTCTTTAGTCAACTGAACACCAGCTTAAAAAAGGAATACTCTAAATACACGGGTGTCATTCACTTACGCTCCCCATTGAAGTTTACTTACTACAATCACGATAATCCCGTCAGAATTGAAAGTGCGAATCAAGCTTCGATCATTGATCGTCGGATTGCTGAACTGTGGCGCGATCATCCGAACTATTTTGAGGTTCAAGGGAAAAATAATTTTTTTAAAAAATTAAATGACGCGAAGTTAATTTTAGATTCATTAATGAGAAGTAAAAATTCAGAGGTGATTTATGAGTGACCGGATGATGAAGTCGTTGTGTTTTATTGCGCCAGGTAAGATTGAAATCTTAAAAAAACCTGTTCCAGTTCCGGGACCCACGCAAGCGCTTATCAAAATTACCCTTACGACGATTTGTGGAACAGATGTTCATATTTTGAAGGGCGAATATCCAGTGAAATCGGGCTTAACGATCGGTCACGAACCTGTAGGAATTATTGAAAGCCTTGGCAGCGAAGTTAAAGGTTTTTCTTTAGGTCAAAGAGTCATCGTCGGAGCTATTACTCCCTGCGGTCAGTGCTATTCCTGTCTTGATGGAATACACTCCCAGTGCGGTGGAAACGCTATGGGGGGTTGGAAGTTTGGTAATACAATTGACGGCGCTCAGGCCGAATATCTTCTCGTTCCGAATGCCATGGCAAATCTTTCCGTAATTCCAGATTCGCTTTCGGACAACGAGGTTTTGATGTGTCCAGATATTTTGAGTACAGGTTTGAGTGGAATTGAAAGTGGAAAAGTAAAGATCGGAGACACGGTGGCTATATTTGCCCAGGGGCCAATAGGTCTATGTGCGACGATTGGAGCCAAAGTGAGTGGAGCTAGCCAGATTATCACGGTGGATAACAATATAAAACGACTGTTGATATCTAAACAAATGGGGGCCGACGTCACCATTAATTTTTCTGAAAAAAATCCCGTAGCCGAAATATTAAGACTGACGAACGGGCGTGGCGTCGACGTTGCCGTAGAGGCCCTCGGAAGTGAATCCACTTTTCAGTCCTGCTTAAGAGTCATTAAGCCAGGGGGTACAGTTTCGAGTCTTGGGGTCTATTCTCGGTCGATGGAGATTCCCCTAGACGCCTTTGCTGCAGGTCTAGGGGATCACAAAATCGTAACTACTCTTTGTCCTGGGGGTAAAGAGAGAATGCGTCGATTAATGAATATGGTAAGTGCCCGCCGTATTCACCTCAAGCCGATGATTACGCATGAATTTTCATTAGACGAAATCATTTCAGCTTACGATCTCTTTTCTCACCAGAGAGACGGAGTTCTTAAGGTCGCTATTCGCCCGTAAGACAAGTTGTCCTCGACGATGACAGTCTGTCTCATCGAGGGCTGATGACTTTCTTGAAATTCAATAAGTTCTATCTAAACAAGACATTTCTGGCACTTCGCTTGCTAAGTAAAAGAAAGACACAGCAGAGGTGTAAAAGATGTCTTGCATGATCCAAAAATTTTTTAAGGTTAAAAATATTTCACCAGTCTTTAGAAAGCACGCCCTAAGAACCTTGTTGTTCAATAGAAAGTTTGATGCCTATGAGTAAATTATTTTGTTTTTCCTTTTTTATCGTCATTGCATTTTCGGTGAGTGCAGATGATGTGAAAAGAACAGTTTGGATTGGAGAGATGAAAAATCTTTCGGCGGCTTTGGAGGATATTTTACCAGAGGTGTTTAAACCAGACCCTAAAACCCCGCGCGAGATAGCTGAACTGAAGTCTAAGGCCAATAAGCTTTATGAAGTGTCAAAAAAAATCGATCTTGGCAGTGCACATGGTGTTAAATCTCCGGAGGATGATCCATCTCTCGCATTTATTTCGGAATCCTTTCGGGACCAAATTGCACTTGTTAATAATGGCATGCAGAACGGCTTTTATTCCTACTCAAAAAGTCAGCTCGGATCAGCAATATCCTATTGCATCGCCTGTCACACTCGAGATTCTACTGGAACTCAACTTCCCTTTGTTAGTGCTTTGTCGAAGGCTATGATTTCTGGATCATGGATAGATAAGGTTCGCCTCGAAGCCAGCCTGCGCCATTTTGATTCCGCTTACCATAAGGTAATGATTAAGCTTAAAAATCCTGATGTCCTGAGAACTCACAAAACCGGTCTAGAGCCCGCGATTAACATCGCCTTGATGATTGCGGTCAGAGTTAAAAAGAGCCCCGAGCATGCACTTTTAATCTGTAAAAAAATTAGAGAAACGGACCATTTAAATACCGCACTTAAAGACAAGGCCATAATTTGGGAAAACGATATTCGAAAATGGCAAAAAGAAGGGCCCTTCGAATTTACTACCGAGGATCAGCTTTTAAAGAAAGTAAAACGGCTCATAGGTTTAAATGACGATAACACGCACCGGGTGGTCTATACGGGAGAGGTAAATTATTTAATCGCTACGGAACTTATGCATACTTACTTCAAGCGATTTCCAAAGCCAGAAAATTTAGCTGAGGCGCTCTACATTACTGGACTCTGTTATGAAGCCATCAACGAAATGACCTTCTGGGATATTCACGAAAAGTATTACGAAAAGTGCCTTAAGACAAAGCCTAAGTCAGCGATCGGCCTTCGGTGTTTCAAAGCATACAAGGAAAGTGTTGAGTTAGGATATACAGGGAGCGGCGGCAAAAGGCTTCCCTACTTGGTCGAGGAAAAGCTTAAGTCGCTCGAGAAAATGGTGATTCCATGACACTTACTCAGCTAATTAAGATACCCCTAGTTCTTGGTCTTCTCTCGGCAACAACGCTAGCCTTAGCGCAAATTAGGCCTTATGATCCCAATCCCTCGGATTTAACTGCTCTCAGTCGCCAGGGAGATTTGTTTTCGGTCAGGTTAGTGCCCGGCAGTCCACTCAAAATATTTGTGTTCGGGCGGGAAGAAGCAGAGCTGGATCTATCTAACGTTAAAATTAATGGAACTTATGATCTTTCAGGGGTGTCTCTGCGCCTGGAAAAGATCAATCCGAAGCGCAAGGTACTAAAGATTACCAGACGCGAAAAACATTTCGAAGCTCAAAATTTTGGAGAGGTAAACCCGGTGGTCTTAGAGCTTACGATCAGTTCCAAGAAAAAATCGGAAAAGTTTATATTTGAGGTTAAGACCCCGCCGATGCCTTAGTTTAAGTCGGTTTTAATTTCTTTGGAGGTCTTCCAGTTCTTTTTCGACTTGATGAATATCGTTCTCTAAAGAGGACAATTCAGGGGTGATCAGAGCAGAAACCAAAAATGCCATATAGGACCACAGAAAGAGTGTGCCACCTAACATTAAAATGAGAATGGTCAATTTGCCGGCGAAAGTGAAAGCCTCATTGTTGCTGTAGCCGATCGTCGTAACAATACCCGTGCTCCAAAGGAGACAATCCATTAGCGACAACGGGTGCTTGCGATAGGGAGTTTCAAATATATAAAAAGATAAAGTGCCCGCAATTATCATGCTATTCCCGCACACGGTAAGCACCCAAAAAAAAGGGTGTTTCAAAAGGGCCGTCAGCCTTCTTTTGTATTTAGTTCTAAAGCATTTCCTCATAAGTTGCTTACGAGGAAATAAAGCTTTTGTTTTTTGCATGAAACGGGAACTCCAACTAATTTTTGAGTCGCGTTTCTAAAAGATCTGAAAGCGCGTTATAGGCATCAATTTCGGTAAAGATTCCTACAAGTTTACCGTTATCCACGACCAAGGCGCAGCCGTACTTTTTTTCTGCCATATGACTTACCACCTCATTCAGAGGAGCCGTCGGCGTCGTATGATAAGGGTCGGCAGTGTAAGCGTCTTCTACCGTCAGAGTCTCGGCGTTTGTTTCTGCGAATTGCAGAATAAAGTTAATATCCCTTTCGGTAATAACACCTACCAGTTTACCCCCTCGGAGTACGGGAAGATGCCGCAGATGTAGTTTCTTCATAAACTCTTGCGCTTTAGAAATGGGTTGGTCGGCGCCGATGGATTTAGGTACAAAAGTCATATATTTTTGGATCTGGGGTATTGCTTTCATAAAATCTCCTTGTTAGTTCTGTCGTTCATCGCAAAGACCCTGCCAGACTCACCAAGGCTACAGCAGCATAGGCCTCAAATTTCGTGACAACTTGTCAATTGAGAACTAATCAGGGGGACAACTTGTCTTACTCTTTCTCTGAATATCTTCTTCCTGCGCTGGCGAGTACTACAGAGCATTTAGCTGTTAAAGCTCAGCCATTTGTTGACCCTTTCTCAAGCTCTTAAATGGCATAAAAGTTGTAATGATTTGGCTTACAAAGTAAGGATGATTATGAAAAGAACACTTAAAATTGCTGTTGTTGATGATGATGTTGAAATGGGCCGAGTTGTAAAAGATCTCCTTACGGAGGAAGGCTGCGACGTTTCCCAATACTTATCGGCAGCGGAGGCTTTAGTAAAGTTCCAATCCGAAGTTCCCCATATCCTTATTACTGATCATAAAATGAAAGATATTGATGGCCTCATGTTTCTTAAAAAAGTCCAGAAGGACTATCCGTCTGTGGTTTCTATTATGATGACGGCCTTTGGTTCTATAGAAACGGCCATATTGGCCATGAAGGCGGGAGCTTATCATTATATCGTGAAACCTTTTAAGAACGACGAACTGAGCCTGCTGGTCAAAAGAGCGAGTGAAAAGGTCCATCTCAAAGAGGAGAATGCAAGTTTAAGAAAAGAGCTCAATAAAAGTTTTTCGTTAGACTTAATCGTAGGCAAAGGCCCCGCAATGTCGGCGGTATTTGAGTTGATAAAGATTGTGTCGCCAGCTTCGGCAAGTGTGATGATTAGTGGAGAAAGTGGTTCTGGAAAAGAGCTTATAGCTAAAGCCCTCCATAATTTAAGTTTGAGGAAAAATAAAGCATTTGTTCCTATCAACTGTGCGGCGATTCCCGAACACCTGCTCGAGAGCGAACTGTTTGGCCATATCAAAGGATCGTTTACCGGTGCTATTGCGGATAAGAAGGGTTTATTCGAGGAGGCTAATGGTGGCACTCTTTTTCTCGATGAGATTGGTGATATGAGTCTTCACCTTCAGGCTAAACTCTTAAGGGTTCTCCAGGAAAAAGAAATACGGGCAGTTGGTGGTAATCAAACAAAAAGTATAGATGTCCGCGTTCTGGCAGCCACTCACCGAGACCTTAAACAGATGGCTAAGGAAGGAAAGTTTCGCGAGGATCTTTTTTATAGATTAAACGTGGTTCCGATCAGAGTTCCTCCCCTAAGGGAGCGACGTGAAGATATTCCGTTATTAGTTAATTCATTTATCGAAAAGTTTTCTGCAAGGAATAACTCGAATGTGAGGAGCATATCGAATGAAGCGCTCGCTCTGTTAATAGCGCACCCGTGGCCGGGGAATGTTCGCGAACTCGAAAATGTCATCGAGCGTGCAATCGTTCTTACTCCTGGGACCATCATCGAGAAATCCGCAGTATTGGGTAGCGCGTTGGAGGAGGCACAACAAAATTTGGAGCAACTTCACTCCGACCGTCCTACATTGGAGAAGCTCGAAGAGCGCTACATTAAATTAATATTAGGGGAGACAGAAAATAGAAAAGACGAGGCTTCGAAAGTGCTAGGAATAAGTCGCCGGACTTTATACCGCAAGGAGCAGCTTTACGGACTACTCACTTCTGACGCGATTGAGCCTACCGAGGATAGTTATGAAAAAGAATCTATCTAGTCTAGATCTCGCAGAGTTGAGGTCGGCTATTGATGAGGCGGCCATTGTGGCTGTGACCGACAAACAGGGGATCATTACCTACGTCAATAACAAATTCTGTGCGATTTCGAAATATTCCGAAGAAGAGCTCCTTGGGAACACCCACCGTATCATCAATTCACACCATCATCCGCGCGAATTTTTTATTAATATGTGGAAGACCATTTCTCAAGGGCAGACTTGGGAGGGGGAAATCCAGAATCGAGCAAAAGATGGATCATATTATTGGGTGAATACGACCATCGTTCCCTTTATGGATGAGAACGGTCAACCTCTCAAATATGTAGCTGTTCGCTATGACATCACTCAACGGAAACTGGCGGACGAACAGTTAAAAATATATGCAAAAAAATTAGAGGTGAGTAATCAGGAGCTCCAGGAGTTTGCTTCGGTGGCCGCTCATGATCTACAAGAGCCCCTTAGAAAAATTCAATCATTTTCCGACCGTGTAAAGTCAAAAACTAACGGATTGCTCAATCAGGAGACCACTGATTATTTAGATCGTATCCAATCTTCTGCTCGACGAATGCAGATTCTCATTAATGACTTACTCACCTACTCACGAGTGACAACGAAGGCTAAGCCATTTAGCACTTTATCTTTAAATCATATTCTAGATCAGGTGTGTGCCGATTTAGAGATAAGGATTGAACAAAGTGGAGCGAAAGTGAATGTGTCTGACTTGCCTTCTATCGATGCTGATCCCACCCAAATGCAACAGCTGTTTCAAAATTTAATAAGTAATGCTTTAAAGTTTCAGCTCCCGGGACAAGCGCCTCTCGTGGAGATTTCAGGGAGGATCGTTGAGTCATCTATTCTTGGCGAGCATGCCGCTTGCGAAATCGAAGTGAAAGATAATGGGATTGGTTTTGATCAAAAATATACGGATCGAATTTTTACGATCTTCCAACGTTTACATGGAAGGCATGAGTACGAGGGGACCGGAATCGGTCTTGCAATTTGTCGCAAAATTGTTGATCGGCACGGCGGTACTCTCACGGCGATTTCCCGGTTAGGTGAGGGAGCGCGATTTCTAATTACGTTACCCATAAAACATAAGCAGTGAGGATCTATGAAAAATAAAACAAGCGTTCCTATCCTTGTTGTCGATGATGACAGAGAAGATTGCGAAATGATTCGAGAAGCTTTTGTCGAAAGTCGTTTATCAAATAAAGTGGATTTCGTTCATGATGGTACTGAGTTAATCGATTATTTGTCACAAAGATTGGATTCTACCGACTTGCAATTCGGCGGGCTGCCCGGATTAATATTACTTGATCTAAATATGCCGAAAATGGATGGTCGAGAGGTCTTGCGTGAATTAAAAATGCATCCAAGGCTTCATCAAATTCCAATTGTCGTACTTACAACGTCTCAAGCCGAAGAGGATATTGTTAGGTCGTACAATCTCGGGGCAAATTCTTTTATCACAAAGCCAGTGGGGTTCAGCGCTTTGGTGGACGTTATGAGAAATTTGGGACGTTATTGGTTTGAAATTGTCGAGCTGCCAGATCGTAAAAGAGATGATCAATGAACACGTGTTTGAAGATTTTATTAGTTGATGACGATCAGGATGATTATTTTCATATCAATAACTTACTCCAAGAGATTCAGCCATCAAAATACGATTTAGTCTGGGCCTCTAATTACTACGATGGCCTTAAGAGACTCAAAGAAGGACATTTCGACGCGTGTCTATTGGACTATCGATTAGGAGAAAAGACAGGATTGGATTTTTTAATCGAATCTCGAGAGCATACCTTTCGCTGTCCTATCATCTTTTTAACCGGGCTTACTGATTTTGATCTTGATTTTAAAGCCATGGAAATGGGAGCTTCGGACTATCTGGTAAAAAATCATTTGACCGCCTCCCTTCTCGAGCGATCGATACGTTACTCGATCAAGCAGGCTCAGGATCTCGACGAAATCAATGAAGTGAGGGCTCAAATACTTCATAAAGACCGCCTCGCATCTTTGGGACTTTTAGCTTCGAGCTTAGCTCACGAAATTGGTACACCTTTAGGCATTATCCGTAGTCGAGCTGAGCTTGCAGAAAAAAAGGCTAAAGAGAACGAAAGTCTTCGTAAGGACATGCAAATTATTACGCTTCAAATTGACCGCATTGCGGCCTTGGTGCATTCGCTACTTCATTTAGCTCGAGATCAAAAGGGGAGTGCGGGCGCTGTAAGGCTTGCCGAGGTCATAGGGGATGTTCTTAATCTGTTGGAGCATGAATTTGAACGTAAGAATATTCGTTTAATAAAACCTGAAAATAGCGATTTTCAAGTTAAGGCCGAAGCCGGCCCCCTTGGTCAAGTGCTGATTAATTTATTAGTCAATGCCATTCAGGCGATTGAAAGTTGGAATAATGAGCAAAAAGAGGTAACAAGGCCGGCGGAAGTCGTATTCACGGTCGAAGATTTCGCAGATAAAGTAAGAATAACCGTGGCTGATACAGGAATTGGAATCAGTGAAGAAAACTTTCGACATCTCTTTAAACCCTTTTTTACGACGAAAGACATTGGTCATGGCACTGGTCTCGGACTGGCGATTTCATACAACATCGTCAATTCCTGGGGTGGCACAATTGTTGTGGCTAGTCAGGTTGGCTTTGGATCGAAGTTTTCAGTAATACTATTTAAAGCTGGCTGATCAGGATGTCATGTTGTGGGCAACCCACTTTGTGTAGTTCGATAGGAAGCTGAATATAAAGGCATATTCTCAAGTTCCCTCAAAAAGCCGACTTGAATCCGTCGGCTTTTTTTTTCGAGCCAAACTATTTTATAAAACCTAGCCGCTGAATTTATCCCTGCCATGTTGTCTGATGGTGATTGACGATCTGTCTCAAAAAAAAATCCTAATCAAAAATAAACACCAATCACTGTGGCATCTGAGTTGCTCATGCTGATGAGTCAGCAACTAACCAAAGGAGTTAATATGAAGTTTAAAGTTTTTTTTCTCGTGTGCGGCATCGTCGGAAGCAGTTTAGCAACTCAAGCAGAAAACTTTCCGGTCAAAGAAATCGCCATTGCGATTAGTGATGTCTATATTCCGAGCGGATTTGATTCTAAATCTGAAGCCTACGTCGTGGTCAATGGACTTTTCCCGAACACTTGTTACACCATGGCTTCGGCAAAGGTGGAGCATAAGACCGGAACTGAACATGTGATTCAGACGATTGCTAAAGTCAAACAGGCGATATGTATTCGGGTTTTTGTGCCGTTTAACCAGGAAATCTCTCTTGGAGTTTTAAGTGAAGGTTCGCACACTTTAAGATTTGTAGCCGACGACGGAACCTTTTTCGAGAAAACCTTAAAAGTCGACTAAGGGGGTTGTGATGCGGGGAATTCTATTCATAATATTTTTCATGGCAATTTGTGAGAGCGGTTCGGCGAGTTTAACAAGGGTCGAAGTGAAGCAAGTTGTTGTAGGTGTCTCGGAAGCCTTTTTTCCGAGCAGCTTCGACTCTAAAGCGGACCCTATGGTTATTGTGAATGGCTATTTTCCAAACGGCTGCTACAGGCTCAATTCGGTAAAAGTGACGCACCTCCAGGAAAAGCTCCACGAGGTGCAGGTTCTGGCCGATGTGATGCAGACCTTTTGCACCATGGCCTTAGTGCCCTATCAGAAAGTTGTTTCCCTGGGAGCTTTAGCTCCCGGCGCTCATAAGGTGAGATTTGTTGCTGGCGACGGCACTTATTTCGAGAAGAATTTAATGATTGAGTAATTTAACGGGAGAGGTATCTCCCTCAAGGGGTTGCCATGAACTGGATACTCATATTTGTTTCAATATTGGGTTTGGGTTGTCAAAAAAAATACAAAGATGTCTCGATCACTTGGACTAAGAATGATGGTGTTGCAGCGCCTGCGATTTCCTCTAAATTCTCCCAGCCTGTTTTCACAGTTCCAACTCTTGCGGGGACTGTCGAAAGATTTGTGCAACTTCATGATTCGGCGGAGGTCGAGAACTCTAACCTGCAAATCATTAAAAATGGGAATGACCCCATCTTTGTATCGGCCACCTATTCGAATCACCCCTCAGACCACCTCAAGGCGAAAATTCGGAAGCTTCATGTTGAAAAAGATGAATTTCTAAAGCTCCTGCCCATTAAAATTCCTGAGTTACGCCATGGCCGGTTCCTCACTCCTATAAAACTGGTGTTCTCGAATAAAGGCAAGTTCCCCCTGTTTTATAAAGTCGATTTTCTCTCAGAGAAAATGGATCTTGTAGAACGGCTAAAGATCACGACAGATTTTAAATTTATCAGTCGAGAGCAGGTGAGTTCCTACTTTGACGGACGAGGAAAAGTTTATCCCAGTGGTCCTCAGTGGAGTCATGTTGAGGAAGTTCTCTTGCCTGGACTCATGGGCGATGGAACTCTTACAGGTCAATATGTAAAGGTCATCACAGACACAAACACCATCGCTCGGTCCCCACAAGAGCTGTTCTTTTTTAATCCAGAAGATCCGCGCTTTGATCAAGTCCAAGTTTATCATTTTGTACAGAAAGTTGTGCAAAGTTTTAAAAATCGTTTAGGCGTAGATCTTCCATTTAGCATTGAAGTAAAGACACATTTGGGGGCGCCGGCTAAAAAATCAGCAATGTTTTATCACGATCAACGTATCTACTTAGGGCAGGGGGATGGTGTCAGTTATAAAGATATTTTAAAAGATCCTACCATCGTAATGCACGAAACGGTTCATGCCTTTGTCGATGCACTCTCGAGCTTGCCTCAAGGTAGTTTAAATGAAGCTTTTGCCGATTTCTATACCACTTCTTTTCTGGATCATCCACATCTGGGCGAAGTCAGTTACCTCAATGGTCCCTACACTCGATCCGTAGATAATAATTTTACGTTAAGTGACCAGAAAAATACGGTGTATGGGGACTCACTTATCGTGAGTGGAACACTCTGGGAGCTCAGGAAAACAATAGGAGTTCAAAAAGCAGAACTTTTAGCGCTTAAAACTCTTGTGAGACTAAATGCAGCTAGCACCCTAGTGGATTTTGGAAAAACGTTTTCAAAAATGGCCAGCGAGCAACTCACAAAAGACGAAAACTCAATGGTCAGCCAGGTGTTAGTTCGTCGTCGATTTTTATAGATAAGGAGAGAGCATGATGTCACTTTGGGTTCTGTTGAGTCTAGGTGTCAACGCCGCCGCAGTTCAAAATTATTCACAGCAGATTTTAGGAACTTGGCAAGCCTTCGGTTACTACTACGAAGATCAATGGATTCAGCCCGATGATCCCCAACTCAAAATGACTTTTAATTTTTATGGAGACGGGACGCACCGTCTCTATTGGCAACTTAAAACCCAAAAGAATTTTTGTGAAAATCGAGGAAATTGGAAAATAGAAGGCGATCAACTGATTCTCCATGTGACTTGGTTAAATCCGGAAAACGGCTCCGACTGCAGCTCTGATCCAGATATGCAATTGGGTAAGAAAACTCAAACAGCTATCGAAATCAAAGAAGATAAATTATTTATTAAAATTCCACTGGCTGACGAGTTTCTTATTTATGTCTGGAGTATTGTTGAAGACGTGGCACCCCACGCATCAGCAAACGAGCGGTGGGATTAAATTTGATATTTACGAAATGTACTAAAGTCCTATTATTCTGTTCTGCTATTTTTTTAAGCTTCTGAAGCTTTATTTTTCTAATGCTTTCCTCCATATTTTTATGTTCATTTTTATTTTAAATCTGAGAGACTCTGTTCCTATGAAAAACTTAGTCATCGCCACTTTTATTTTGTCCGTCAGTTCCTTCAGCTTAGCGGAGGAGTCTAAACCTCATATTTCTTGGGGAGGATTTGTCGACACGCAATATGCGTTTGATTTTAATAATCCGCCAAATGGGGATCGTGCGTTCTCGACCCAGCCTTCCAGGTCCAATGAGTTTAACCTGAACCTCGGCTATTTAGACGTCAACGTCGACGCTCCAAAACTCCGGGGAAGATTTGCGCTTCAGGCCGGCACTTCGGTGCAGAGCAATTATTCGGGGGAACCCCAGAGAGGCTCTATCAGTGGCCCCGAACTTTCTCGTCACATCCAGGAGGCGCGTCTCGGGTATAAGATCTCAGATAAAACCTGGGTCGATGCCGGAATTTTCTTTGCCCATGTGGGAGCAGAGACATGGATTTCTCGCGACAACATAGTTCTCACTCGCTCCTGGGTTGCCGATTATTCACCTTATTATCTTTCTGGAGTAAAGCTCACTCACACCGCCAGTGACTCGCTCACTCTTCAGTTTTTGGTGATCAATGGCTGGCAGAACATTTCTGAGAACAACACCGATAAAAATATAGGAACTGGAATTGAGTATTCGTGGGATCGTTTTTCAGTCGTCTACAACACACTGATCGGTAATGAGATCTCTCCTGATTTGAATGGATTGCCTCGAAACTCAGAGTTTCGTCATTACCACAACTTGATTCTACGAAGCAAAAATGCCGAAAACTTTGAGTGGGCCGCAGAGTTCGATATTGGATTTCAAGAAAAACCAGAGAGTTCAAACTCAAGCCAATGGTTTGGAGTTTCATTGATGGGTCGATATAAAATTTCGGAGGATCAAAAAGTGTCTCTCCGCCTTGAACATTTTAATGACCCCGATCAAGTCATCCTAGTGACGAATCGTCCTGAGAGTTTCAACGGATGGGGCGGGTCGCTTGGGTTTGATCAAATTCTTGAACACGGTCTTTCGTGGAGAAATGAGCTTCGATATCTTCGGGCCGACGCCAACGTTTTTCCGAAAAGCGCATCTGATTTTTCAAAAGAGAACTTAACGCTCACGACATCATTGGCGCTGTCGTTTTAGGAGAATTTCGTGAGCTTGTTTGGATTTTTTTGATGGAGTGGTCTTGGGGTGATAGATCATCTGGTCCATCCAGGATTGTTTGAATTCTCAAATTAGAACGAAAATGTTTTAGACATGTTTTTGAGTTTAAACAATCAAAATGAGATTTTGAAATAGTAACGTTTTTAATAGCTGTAAATGGAGTTTTTAAGGCATGCCGCTTGCTCCACTTTTCTTTCAACCAGCTCAAGTTTTCCATTGGGTAGGTATGACTAGGGGGCCGAGAATGATGACGTTTAAAAATCTAATTTTTCTATCTCTGATGATTTTACCTCTTCAACTCTTTGCAGAGGAAGTGTCTACAAACGCCGTTTTTGAGGACGACATTTCTGAGAGCGTTGACGAACCAAGAATTATTCGTGCGGGGGCATTGCCGTTGACTCCTCTTGAAGGGCTCACGGGGGAGCAGGAGTCTTTTTTGCGACAATGCATTGAGCACTCTAAATCTCAAAATTTACGAATTACCGAGAAAATGATTTACATTACTTGTCGAAATCGGGCGCTGACGATTTGATAGTTTGGGATTTGAGAGGGGTGTGGTGATTTTTGGCTCGGCTTTCGCCTGCGCGAGACAGGATTGATCGAACCTGCGACCGGGGCGCTCCGTAGAACCTTTGATTTTCTAAATTGGTCGGGGAGAACCAAGCTCCCCAAATTACTGTAATTACTCACTTAAGGGACCTAACAATTACCAAGAGTTACCTAGAACACTAAGAAAGTCAATTGTTTGCATCCTTTCGGCGCATTTCAATAACTTTCCCAGAGCTAGATGCTTCTGGAATGATGATCTTGAGATCCTCCGTAGCTCCTTCGACATCTTTGCCACACAGTCTTAAATAGCCCTGTGTAGTTTTTAGCGCTGAGTGCCCAACAATAGCCATTACCTTTGATAGAGGAACGCCATTGTTTAGCATTTGCGTAATAAATGTAGCTCTGAGGTCGTGGAATTTAATCGGCGTAATCCCCATGCCTCTGCAAAAGTCTTTTGTGACCTGACCTTGTTGGCCTTGATCCCATTCTGACAATCTGGGAAGCACAAAATCTGATGATCCCGTTACAAGTTTTAACTCAGTTAAGAACTTACGGCATTCTCTTGAGATTGGGCAGACTCGATTTTTAGAGGTTTTAGTAGGTCCTTCACCATTGAACTTAGTCCATGATTTGTTGACGCTAATAAAGCCTGAGTCAAAATCAACATCAGACCAGCGCAAAGCGTGTAGCTCTCCGCTTCTCATTCCAGTCAAAAGCGCTAATGACCAGTGAGGAAAAAATCTGTGCTTAGAGAGTTTAGCTTCTTTTAAGAAAAGCTCAATCTCACTGCGATTCAATACTCCTTGGTGGACTTCTGCGACTTTAACTTTTATCCCAATCGCCGGATTGCGTTGCAGAACACATTCTTCTATAGCCATATTAAAAGCTCTTTTTATAATTTTTAAAAAAGTCTTTCTTGTATAGCTAGAAACTCCAGTGATGTGTTCAAAAACCATTGCGTGAACATCGGAAGAGGAGATTTCATCTAAAAATTTTCCTTTCCAAACGGGGTTGACCCATTTTTGCAAGTTTCGTTTGTAGTTCTCGTAGGTAGAATTACAAAACTCAGTTTTATATCTTGCTAAAAAATGATCAGTCCATGTGATCCACGGAATTTTGTTTTTGTGACCGCGCAAATTCGTTTTAAATTCAAACTCAACTTCTTTAGCCTCATTGAGTGATTTAATACCTTTTTTTCGCAATCCAACTTGTTTTCCGCTTGAGTCTCTTGTTTTTACAAATACCTCGTACAAAACTTTTCCGTCTTTTGAATACTTAGAAATAGACATTTTATCGTTCCTTTCTAAGCAACAAACTTCTTAATTCATGGATCTTGAATCTGAGTTGTCTACCGAATTTAAAGTAGGGGACTTGTCCGCGACATACTTTAATTCGTAAAGCGTTTTCAGTAATTCCAAGATACAAGGACGCAAGTTTTGTATTCAGAAATTCGGGCGCGATTCGATTTTCAAAGAACGGGTCTTGCTGTTCATTAGCCAAGACCTTAATTACGTGATCATTATTGTTTATCAATTACTCCTTTTCAAGAGGGTTAGGTGTGCGTTAAAAATTTACGTAAACTATTGATTTTATTAGGCATTATTAGCTCATTTTGATTGTATTGCTTTTGAATATACAATAGCATACAATGTCATTATGAAATTTGACTGGGATGATACTAAAAACAGAATCAATCAAAAGAAGCACGGCGTATGGTTTGAAGAAGCTCAAACTGTTTGGGCTGATGAATATTCTATTGAGTTTTTTGATCCTGAACACAGCGAAGGTGAAGATCGTTTTATTCGCATAGGGTTATCCTCACGGTCGAATTTACTAATAGTTGTTTTTTGCGAAAGAGATCATGGAGATGTTGTCCGTATCATAAGCGCAAGGAAGGCCACAGATAAGGAGAAAAAAAGTTATGAAGAAGGAATATGATTTAAGCAAATTAAAAAAGAGACCTAAAAAAGCAACTGTTGATAAGGATGCTGTAAAAACGCAAATCAGTCTTCGCGTTGATGGATCTGATCTGTCAGATATCCGTACAGAGGCGGAACGACTGGGCATACCTTATCAAACTTTTATAAGCAGCATTTTACATCGCTACGCAACGGGTGATCTTGTGGATCGGAAATCTCCAGAAATAAAAAGACTCATTAAAACTGTGTCTTAAACGGAGATTAAAAATTGATAAAAGACCACTATTAGTATCTGTTACTAGTAGTGGCCCTGTGTTGCCATTAGATTAATGGCAAGTAAAAGATTAGAAGCGATACCCGAAAAATTTCAACGAGATGCGGAAAAGCAGTTAAGAGGTATTGCCCAAAAGATACAAAAGAAGCGCGAGAGTCTGGGGCTTTCTCAGGAGGCACTGGCTGAACAATTGGGACTTGCTGTCAATACTGTTAAAACCATCGAGCAATCACGGCGATATCCCAGCCTTCCGATGCTTTTTTATATTTGTAAATTTTTAGAGATCAAAATTACTATAGGCTAAAATTAATTTTTATAAAATTGTATTGTTTTGAGACAACATATCTTTACTATTTGCTTGCTATGGCCGATAGGTCTTGTTGATGAAAATATTCCCATTTAAACGCATTTTTTTTCTGTGCACTATGATTTCGATATCAGGATGTACTCAAGCTGTTAATGATTGGGTGAATGGCGGTGGGGGAACAACTGGGCACGCTGGAATCGTAGTGACAGTTGTTTCAAAAAGTACTGCTATTGCTGATGGATTTAGTGAGTTAATGCTGACTCTTAACGTACAAGATCGCCTCGGCAATCCCCAACAAAACATTAGTGTCCTATTTGATAGAGATGTATTTTCAGGTATAAATTCTTTGAATTGCACCGATTCAGACCAAAATGGTATCACCATTTGTAGAATCAGAGCACACCGAGACGGCGTGAAAGATTTAAAAATCACTGGCAAAGAACAAGTGGTGCAGGTGGAATTTTTTCGACAGTTTGATAAGCAAGCCCAACTTTTTGATGCTCTAGGAGCTAGCCATTCTACGATGATGGCGGGTCCCGATCTGATTAAGGGGTCCGCTGGAAAAAGAATCGATAAGCCTTTGATCGAGGAAACCAATCTCACTTTAAGATCAGACGCCAGTATCACACATTAAAAAAAGTAATTTTGCGACCATTTTTAGTGGCCCGCTTTTGATACCTTAATATTCTTTAAGAAATTCAAAGTAATGCATTGTTTAGACGAAAGCAGTGTTTCATGACGATACATTATAAATGCCTTAAAATACTCAATAAATTATGGAAAACTCCGATGAGCTATCTATATGAGAGCATATGTATATTTGCGATTAAATTTTTTAATCTATTTAAGTCTATGCCTCATTTTATTTTGCGACCAATCTTTTGCGCAAGTTCCATCGAGCTTTGTTTACCAAGGACAAATTTTAAAAAACGGAAGCACTCCTCTTGAAGCTGATCCAGTCGTTTTTCGCGTCCAAATTCTTTCGCAGGTGAACGATTGTGTTTTATTTGAAGAGCAGCACTCCATCAACATGCTTGGATCGAGCGGAGTTTTCAGTCTTAACGTAGGAGTTGGGATTCGTTCGGGAACTGATTTTGAAGACACATCAGCGCTTGAAAATATTTTTAGAAACAATCAGAATATTACGGGTATTACAACTTGCGCAGTTGGAACAAGCTACAATGCTCTCTCTGGCCACACCCGAAAAATGCGCATTAGCTACAACGATGGCTCAGGTCTTGTAACCTTGGCACAAGACTTCCATATGCAAGCGACTCCGTTTTCTTGGTACGCGAATAGTCTCCAAGGCTTAACGCCAGCAAACTTTGTACAAATAAACCCTTCCCAGAATTTATCTCAAAGTAATTTGGAAACTCTTTTAGGTGGCACAAATTACACGAGTCTATTAGCTCTCCTCGCCGGAACAAGCCCACTTTATATGCCACAAGGGACCAACGGCGCAAATCTTCCAAGCTTTGGCGCAGACCCTGGGTCCCCAGTGGCTGGAGCCACGTGGTTTAACTCCACAACCAATCAAGTAAAGTTTTTTGACGGAACAGCAGTTCAAGTCATGGGCGGTGGTGGGTCAGGTACTGGAACTGTGACAAGTATTGCCACAGGGTCTGGCTTGACGGGAGGACCAATCACCACGGCAGGTACAATTAGCATTGCTACAGGTGGCGTGACAAATGCGATGCTCGCTAGTGGCATTGACGCTTCAAAGATTACGACAGGAAGTTTACCAGCAGGTGTTGTTCCAACAAACACAGATACAACAAAACTTCCACTCGCTGGCGGTACTATGACGGGTGCAATCACTATGGGAGCCCAGACCAATTTTGCAAGTTTTGATCTTTTAGGTACGGGACATGTGACCATGAGTGGTCAGAGGACTTTGCGATTAGGAAGTTACACAAACGCTCAGCAAAGTACTTTAATCACGGGCACTCCGCTGGGAATGGGTCATGTAGGGACAACCTGGTATAATTCAGACATCAATAAACTAATATATTGGAACGGAACAACAGCTCTTGAGATCTTAGATACCGTTACTGCCGGAACAATTGGTGATATCACTGCGGTCAATACGAATGCCGGTAGCGGACTCACTGGAGGTGTAACAAGTGGTGCTGCAACACTCACTGTTGCGACTGACAATATCGGAATTGAAATTAACGGCACAAATCAATTGCAGATTAAAGATTTAGGTGTTGTGACAGCAAAGCTTGCCACTGACGCTGTGACAAGTGGTAAAATCTTTGATGGAACAATTGCAACTATCGATATCGCAGACAGCGCTATCACAAATCAGAAAATAAATACCGTGAGTCCTACAAAGATTCTTTCAGGTCCTGCGGAGTATTTAACTTATGAGCCTGCGGCAACG